>DAIDIY010000025.1 GCA_027451625.1 Candidatus Daviesbacteria bacterium
ACTACCCTGGTTTACTCAAGCATTCCGCCTAAACTTCACTTAGCATGGTATAAATTCCCTTTAAGTCTAACTATCCTTTTTATATGTCTTGCCTTATCCATGCGGATAAAGGGCAAAGTAGTTCTTAATTGGCTGGCAGATATCCTAAGGTATAACTTAAGGCCTAAGTATTATGTGTTTGATAAAAATGACTCAATTTTTAGGACAATAGACCTGCCTGTATTTGAAAACAAGCCTAAAAAACAAACTAAAAAATCTCTCGTTAAAGAGGAAGCAAACACTCAAGCTCCAGCTTTTTCTGTTCTCGATCTAGTGGTTTTAGAATCTCTTTTAAAAAACAAAAACTACAGCTTTTCTTTAAAAACTAATTCGAAAGGAGGGTTAAATGTGGCTTTTGAACAAATCAAAAAATAAAACATCATCAAGAAGGCAGATTCAAATAAAAGAGGTTAAAGATGATATTTTAGTTTTACCTAATAATAAGTACCGGGTAATCGTTGAGACATCCAGTATTAACTTTGAGCTGAAAAGCTCTGATGAGCAGGATGTATTAATTGACAGCTTCCAAAATTTTCTCAACTCACTTCCCTGCTCTCTTCAAATACTAATCAAAGTCAGGGAAATAGATATTGACCGATATTTGGAGCAGATATCCAAAAGCAAAGATAAGGAGAAAGAAAAAATCTATAAAGAGCAAATAAATAACTATTCTGAGTTTATTAAAAATCTAGTGTCAGGCAATAAGATCCTTTCCAGAAGGTTTTATATAGTCATTCCTTACCATCATTTAGACAAGAATAAAGACTTCAGGCTAATAAAAGAACAAATCCAGTTAAACCGCGATATTGTTATAAGGGGCTTAGAAAAACTTGGAATGAAAGCAAAACAACTGGATAGTTTGGAAGTATTGGAACTTTTTTACAGTTTCTATAACTCCTCACAAGCCAAAACTCAGGAATTAAAAGGGCAAACTATTCAGGTTCTTTTAGAAAACAATTATGCTAAACCTATTTTATAAAACTAAAATTAAAAAGACGAGAAGCAGAAAGAAGAAAGTTATTTTGCCTTCGCTTTCTAAAAAGACTGTTACCAAAAAGACTTTAAATTTTAATTTCGGAGATCAAGACCAAGTTGATTTAATATCTTATTCAGGTTTGGAAGAAAACTCTACCTACCTTCAAATGGGGGATAAGTTTGTTCGAACACTATTTATCTCCGGTTACCCATATACAGCAAGTACAGGCTGGTTAAATATGCTAGTTAACTTTAACCATAATATTGATATCTCCTACCACATTGAACAAATAGATCCGCTTATCGCTTTGCCAAAGTTAAACAGAAAAATAACTGAGCTTGAATCAACTAAAAGAGGGATGCTTAAAGCTGGAAAAGTAATTGGTTCTGAAATAACAGATCCACTTGAATCTGCTATGGAGTTAAAAGATAAAATCCAAAGAGGGCAAGAGAAACTTTTCCAAGTTTCAATTTATATGACTATTACTGCTGATAACTTAATTGATTTAAATAAAATCACTACCTTACTTGAAACTACATTATCAACTAGGCTTTTTTACACCAAAACTGCTACTTTCCAGCAATTAGAAGGACTTCAATCAATCTTGCCAAGAGCTGAAAACCAGTTAAACCAAAAAAGGAACTTAGATTCATCATCAACTGCCTTAACTTTTCCCTTCGTTTCATCAGAGCTAGTCCAAGAGTCAGGGATACTTTATGGAATCAACAGGTCTAATAACTCCTTGGTTATTGTAGACAGGTTTTCTTTAAATAATGCAAACTCAATAATCTTTGCCCAGTCAGGTTCGGGTAAATCATATACAGCAAAAGTTGAAATATTAAGGCAGCTGATGCAGGGAACCAAAGTTATAGTGATTGACCCTGAGCGGGAGTATAAACAACTGGCAAAATCAGTTAATGGGACATATATCCAACTCTCTGCTAAATCCAAAGAAAAGATTAACCCTTTTGATTTTTCAAATACCTCTTTACCTGGAGAAAACCCACTCTCTGAGCATATCCAAGATTTAACGGAGATAATCTCTTTAATGGTAGGAAATTTGTCTCCTGAGGAAAAAGCAGTCTTAGATAAAGCTATCATTCAAACATATAAAGATTGCGGCCATTATCTCCATTACGACTACCAGCCAAAAGAAACGAGAGACAACCGAGGCAGGAAAGCTAAACCCAAAAGATCCCCACTTCTTAAAGATTTATACAAAACTCTAAAAGACCTCAAGCAAAAAGATTTGTGTGACAGATTAGAACGTTTTGTTAAAGGATCTCTTTCAACTGTCTTTGATTCTCCTACCAATATTGAGCTTGATAACAGATTAGTAATCTTTGACATTAAAGATTTAAATGAATCCTTAAGGCAAATTATGATGATGGTTGTCGCCAACTTTGTTCACTCCCAAGTTAAATCCCATCCGCAAAAAAGGATACTTCTAATTGATGAGGGATGGATGCTGCTTCAGCATGAAGAATCAGCGAGATTCATAGCAGGCTTAACAAGAAGAGCCAGGAAATATTACCTAGGAGTAACTATTATCTCTCAACAAGCCAATGATTTCTTATCTCAAGATTATGGCAGGGCTATAGCTTCCCAATCAGCTCTACGGGTCTTAATGAAACAAGATACTACAACAATAAAAAAAGTTTCAGAAGAGTTTAATCTCTCAGAATATGAACAAAAGTTCCTGTTAACTTGTGATAGAGGGGAAGCCTTAATTATTGCTGACCAGAACCATGTGGCATTAAGAGTAGTGGCCTCTGAAAAAGAACACCCACTTCTGACTACTGATCCTAAAGAGATATATTTATAGATCTGTAATATAGCGGATTTCTCTAAGTTCAAATTTATCTCTTTTATCTACCTTAGTTTTACCTTCGATTCTCCAGCCTTTTGCTTCATACCATTTTTTGCTCTTTTCATTAGAATCTAAAACCCAAAGGGTAGCTTGTGTATATCCTTCAGTTTTTAGTGTATTTAATAATTGTCCCATTAATTTAGAGCCGACACCCTTATCTGTATATCCAGGGAGCACATATATACCATATAACTCTCCAATTTCCTTGTAAGCATCTTCATCTCTACTCACCCCTCCAGTGCACCAACCGACTACCTTACCATCTATATCAGCTACATATGCAAAGCTACCTTCTATGGGATTTTCTAACTGCTTTTTCCAGCCTTCTGTTCCTTGCCCTACTGATAGATTGTCTAGGTATTCATCAGGGATTTGTCCTTTGTAAGCCTGCTGCCACATTTTTACATGGACATTAGCTATGCCTTCAGCATCTTTAACTTCTGCAGTTCTAACTACTACTTCTGACATAAAAAGATTATATCAAGTAAATAATAGGTCATAAACTAATTAGCACTTATCATAGTAATCCTATATAATGCCTTTACCTGTCTACAAGGCAGATGAACCCTAAATTAATATTTACTCTTTGGTCTTTTAGGAATGAACTTAAATTTGTTATTTTTGCTTTCTTAATTGTTTTATCGCTTCCAATTATCGCAGTTATCATCTTAACCAATACAGGAATCGATGTTGTTTCAGACCACCTTGCTACAGTTAATACTCAAAACAATACTGTACAAATTCATGATCCGGCAACAGGAGAGGTAGTTAAAGAGATAACACCAGTAGTTGCCTGGCCTGTAAGCGGTGTGGTAACTTTAGACTTTGGACAAAATGACCTTCCTTACCAACCATTCCATACAGGAATCGATATAGCTGATCCATATGGGAGAGATGGATCCCCAATTCATCCATTTATGGCTGGGAAAGTCATCTATGCTGGTGAGATATTTTGGGGATTTGGGAAACATATCATTATTGATAACGGCAATAATGTTACTTCAATTTATGCCCATTTATTTAAAATATTTGTTTACCCTGGAGAGCAAGTAAATATAAACCAGGTAATAGGATTGGAAGGTCACACTGGTTGGGCCACAGGCCCACACTTACACTTTCAGATTGATGTTTATGGAATACCAGTAAATCCAAGGACGTTTATATCTAATAATCCATAAAAATATATCAATATGCAAATAAAACCCGAATATATTACAATACTCTTACCTAAAACCTATTAATACTTTACAAATAAATAATATAAGGGTAGGGTAAATATAGAAGTTTGGGTGCGGATCTTTTGTCCATGACCCGCATTTTTTATCTCCAATCCATCTCCCCTACGTTGAAATTAAGAAGGTTTATGGCAAGAAGAAAGATCTTATCCTAAAATAATACAGTTACAAAGATGTGATTGTTTATTTTTGACTAAAGTTCAAGGCTTGTTGTTTTCTTTGTCTTATAGTATTATAAAGTCATCAAAATAAGTATTTTGTAATTTTACATATGTCTTACTGGAATAACGAAAGCGGCTCTAACCGATCGGACGAGGAAAATAAAAATGAAAATTTTAACCAATATTCAAACTTCGCCATTAGCAGGAATTACACAAACATTTGCATCTTTTATCGATTTTTCAGAGAGAAGTAAAAAAAAGAATATTCATATAACAGGAATAAACGTCGCAGGAAATACTGCTCCTACTTCAGGTAAAAACTATCAGAAGACAAAAGGAAGATTTACTCTTGTCTCAATGAATAGGAGTTATCCGAACATTCGTGACCTCACCCAAAAAGCAACCTCACTTTCAGAGATAGAAGATAGTTATGAAGAGATAATTGAAAAACATAGAGAGATAATTAAAACTCAAAAGCCGGATGTTATCTTGTTAAATGGTACTTATTACAAGCCATGGTGGCTATATATTGCAAGTAGAGATTTTAATATTCCAATTATTTTGCATTATCATGGGATTTTATCTAAAGAGGTTGCTCATTTAGAAGAAAAACAGCGTGTATTATTCGAACAAATGGAAAAGTCTTTCGATGAGTCAAGCCTATTTTATATTTTTCCATCTGTCTTAGCCAAGAATGTTGTAGAGAATGAGGTTTTCGGTCATCCTATAATCCGCTCAGCTATCTTACCTAATTCCATTCCCGGCTACTTTTTTAATATAAAAAGAAATAAGAATAGCCACGGTATTGGTATGGTGAGTAGATGGTCTGAAGTTAAAAATCCTTTATTTGCGAGAAAGATCGCAAATTATAATAAAAAGCATAACGGCAAATTTGACGTTAACATGGTTACTGATCTTGCGAAGAGCAATAGACACTATCAGCAAGTAAATGGGTTAGTTAATATCTTATCTCCTATGAGTAATCAACAGTTAGGTCATTTTTATGGAAAAATGAGCGTGGTGCTGAGCCCCTCAGTTTTTGAAACTTATGGCAATGTCGCTCAAGAAGCACTTGCGTGCGGAACTCCAGCACTCGTGAGTTCTAATATGGGAGTAGCAGAAACATTTAATAAAGTCGGATTACAGGACTGGATAGTTAATTTTAATTCAGTTCATAATATTTATGAAAAAATTCAAAAAGTAAGTCTCCAAGAGGTTAACCCAAGTGTCAAGAAAATTCTTGCCGAGGAATATTCACCTGAGACTATTAATAGCAAATTATTTTCTATTTTTAGATCCATTTAGCCAGATGTTTAATCTTAAGGATGAGTTAAGTTATGTACTGTCTAGAAAAAATTACATAAGTTAATTTTTTTAAATTACTAATTCTAAAATAAATATTTATAGTCAAATAATAGATTCTAAATAATGACTTTTATACGGTGTGACTTATACACCGGTAGGGGCTTTAAACGTTTCATCTGCCATTGTTAGATTAGGTGGAGCAATTAGTTCAAAGTATTAAAGTTTATAAGAATACTAAGCATGTTATTTGATCCTAATTTATCAATACTAATATTAGAAGTCTCAATTAATCAGTCTATTATAAATTTTGATTAGTCTATCAACTAAGGTGTTCAAAAATTACTGTCTCCGTCCCATTTGTTAACTGTTAAGGTATAATACCCATTTGATCAAAACCCTCATCTCTGAAGTTCCTTTTTACCTCTGGTACTTGTCAATAACTTCTTTCCCTGTGATACTTTTGGTTACTCGCACTGCTTTGGTTGGAAGGTACATCAGAATCGATTGGACCAAAAAATACACATGATCAAAATCTATTCCTACTTCCAAAAAGTGAATATCAGACCTTTTTGCTACCTTCAAATGAGTATCTTCGATAACCTTATCAACTAATACTATTTTATAATGCTTAATGGTACAAAATCACATTGATATGATAGATCTTATGAATATATATTCTTCTTTCCAGCAATATACCCCTTTTTCGAGACAAGGACTTTAGAAGAGATCTTAAAGAACAACTTAAATTTTATGGTTTGGTCGAGGAAGGGGCAATCTGTAAGCTATCTTAGGATTTTTATCAAAATCACTAACCAGATGTAATGATACAGCATATCCTACATCGGTATTGCCCAAAAAATAATCCGGATTTTGTAGATCAAGTGATAGTTTATTCCACTGCTTAAAATCATTCGTTTCAAATATCTTAGGACTGACGTCTATGCGTTTTCTGCCTCTAAAGGCTAGTAGCCATCCTGGTCGGAGAGAATAATAGACCGTAAATTCATCAGAAGATTCTCGTTCAGGGACAAAAATTCCTAAACCTGTGAGGTATCTGTTAGCAGGGACTCTATCCCCATCAAAAGATGTTACTGTTTCAAGACTCCACGCTTGACCTTCAAGAGGATGTCCTGTTATATGATATGATTCTATATCTAACCGAGCCATAAGCTAACCGTAATCATACTATTTCCTATAAGACATTTCAATTCAATTAAACATGGATTATATTTATGCTCAAGATATAAAACGATATTTCAGAAAGAAAAAGAGTTGTATATAATCACCAGAGTGGATGAACATTTAAAGTTAATCTTAAAGTTTATACGAAAAAGAGATTGGGAAAAATTTCACGATCCTAAAAATCTTGCTATTTCATTGGTTTTAGAGGCTTCAGAGGTTTTACAAACGTTCCAATGGACCAAGGATAATAATTTACCTGAAGATAAGCTAAATGACATTAAAGAAGAATTAGCTGATGTATATTATTGGCTACTTTTATTATCAAATAAGCTAAATATTAATTTAGATCAAGCATTTTTAGAAAAAATGAAAAAGAATAAAAAAAAGTATCCAGTAGACAAAGCTAAGGGCAAGTCCACTAAATATAACAAGTTATGAGACTATCCGTAAATTATGATATTTATAACTTCGCTTCAGAAATAAATCTGTATATTTAAATTTTGAGATATTTTCAAAATCTTATAAAATTTAAATGTTGAATTGAATAAACCAATTAGACCGTTATGGAAAAATTGTATAAACTCAAATAGTAGTAATAATAAAATCTTCAAAAATTTGAGTTAACTGAGATTTTCTCTAAATCCTTTAAATATTCATTAGCAAATAATATTCCTATTTGTGTCCTTTGATCCTGAGAATCTCCATTCTTTACTTTGTTCAAAGCTTTTCCAAAAGGCATCGTTTTTAAAATAATTTTTTCAGTCTCATCATAAGATACATTATTCAACAGCTGCACATTCAATGCCAAAAAGATATATCCTTTCATATTAGAAAGTCCATTACCTAACCAATGTGAAGGCAACTCAACCCAGTCTGTGGCAACAGCCCCTGTTTCTTCTTTCAGCTCCCTTTTAGCAGCTTCTAAAGGATTTTCACCACTCTCCAAAGTCCCGCATGGAATTTCTATTGAAGACTCTTCTATGGGATATCTCCATTGTTCAACGAGAAGAATTTTATTATCAGTAGTTAATGCCACAACTGCTGCATATCCGTTATTTTCCAAAACTAAATATTCTCCTTCCTTACCTGAGGGATTGATTACCTTATCATTTCGTATTGTATAACCAAACTTATTTTTATAAATAGCTCTCTTCTCAAGCGTTTTCCAAGGATTTTTCACAAATTAATTATACTACTTGAGATTTCCTGAGATTAGAAATATCAAAACATAAACAAAATCACTCAATAAGTAGCATGCCTTGACTGAAAAAGGTGTTAATATTAAACTAGTTTTTCCATAAGGTACCAAGTCTTAAATGAATAATATTTTCAATTTTGGAATAATTTCTTTCCGCCAAAAATTAAAGTATCTGTATCAAAAAAACAAAATACATTATTTCTTTACGAAGAATAGTCTTCTCGTATTAATATTATTTTGTCTGGAAACTTTACTCCTTCCTTCTCCTGTTTCTGCTCATTTAGGGAATGGACCACCATTTTTACGAGTTAACGGAAAATTTGCTCAAACAAATCCGTATTATCAAGGACCAGTAACTCTAAATATTCCCTTGGATCTAACTTCTAATGTAATGCTTGTAAACAAACCGTTTACTGTTTCAGTAGATATCCCAAGCTTGCAAAAACAGACATTCATGCCTCCAGGATTTTTTAATAATGTTAAATTTCGCTGGACTTATGCTACGGGAAGTAATTTTGATGCAGGATCAGGTGAATACAAATACGGAAATAGCGCAAATTATATTTTTTCTCAGCCAGGATCTTATCTTATCACTCTTGAAGGTAGGGCTCCTCAAGATCAAGGATTTGCAATTATAGATACAGATCAGGTAAATGTTTTACCTTCGCTAAATTATAAGCTACCAAAAGTTACTGTTTTTGCAGGAATCCCTAAATCAGCAGATAAACCTGCAGTCTTTACAGCCAAAGCGACCATTGATCCTTCTGTTCACACTGTACGCTTTTTATGGGATTTTAATAACGGAAATATCTCATCAGGGAACAAAATCCAACATGCGTTTGCAAACGATCTTAAAACAAAAGGGATCGGATTAATCTTTACCCGTGTTGTTGATGACCATGGATTCGTTACTGATATAGGATTTAATGCTAATGTAGAAAACAACAGACTATCTTTTGCTCCTTTTAGTACGACAGTTGGTAAAGTAAAAACACCTTTACTTATGGGAAATATATCTCAGGCGCAATCATTTTTAAATCAAATAAAATCTCCACAAAAAAATCAAAGTCAATTTCCATGGATAGGTATTATAATTGGAGGAGCTTTGCTTGCTGTAATATTTACCTTGATACGGCTTACAAGAAGATCTAAAAGTATTTAATACTCCTATGTCTAAAAAAATGTTCTTTTTTATATTGGTTGTAGTCTTACTTATTGCTTTTATTTTTATTGCCCAGCCGAAAGATCAGAGTTCATCTGTTCCTAAAACAGATACAGTTAGTTTAGTTATAAAAGCGGACAAACTTGTATCCGGCCAGACAGTAATCTCTGTAAACCAAAAAGATAAAGTGATAATTAACTTTACAAGCGATTCATCTGGAACATTTCAACTGCACGGATATAATAAAGTTTGGAAGTATAAAAAAAATAAACCAAACTCTTTTATCTTTACTGCCTCAATGTCAGGTAGATTTCCTTATGAACTCCAAAATACAGATTCGCAAATAGGAGTATTGCAGGTTTATCCTAAGTAATAATGAAAAGACTAGTTTTATTATTATTAATATTAACTTTTATCTACCCTAATCCTGTTTTTGCTCATGCTTTTGGTACCCAGTATACTCTTCCAATCCCCTTTTATCTTTACTTTTGGGGAGCCGGAGCCGCTTTAATTGCTTCTTTTGTAGTGATTGGGTTTTTTATTAGACAAACTAAAAAGGATGCCTCATACAAAAAGATAGACATCTCCAAATCTTTCTTAGGGAGTCTGATCAACAATAAATTGTTTTTGTTTGCTATTAAAATAATCGGATTTATATTTTTCATTTTAGCTATCGCAACTGGGTTATGGGGGGTAAACGATTTTGAGTTCAATCTTAATATGACTCTTTTTTGGATTATTTTCATCCTCGGAATTACATATCTAAGCGCAATTTTCGGAAATATCTACAGCATAATTAACCCTCTCAAAAATAGTATCGAATTTATAGAATATATCTGGAATACTCCTATAAAGGGTTTTTTCCCCTACCCTAAATGGCTTGAATATTATCCGGCCTGTCTTTTTTATTTTCTGCTTATCTGGTTTGAGCTGGTAGGTGAAACAACACCTCATAAGCTTTCGATCATTATTCTCTCCTATGCTTTTATTACTCTTATTGGAACATTAACTTTTGGGAAAAATGTCTGGTTTGAAAAAGCTGATTTCCTCAGTATCTTTTTTTCGCTTCTTAGCTTAGTCTCTCCATTTGAATATCAAAAAGGGAAACTCTATCTGCGTCCTCCATTTATAGGACTTATTACCAAAAAGACTGCATCATTTAGTTTGCTGATATTCATTTTATTTATGCTTTCATCTACTGCTTTTGATGGATTCAGAGAGACATTAGCATGGGGAGGAATTTCATCAGCTATTTCTGAGTCTTTAAGAAGTTTCCTTGGTTTTCAAACTGAAACTTTAATTGATACTGTATTTTTATTATTATCTCCATTTTTCTTTCTCATTATTTATCTTTTTATTCTCATTGTGACTAAACTTATAGCAAATACTACGCTTACTCTTTTAGACTCAGCTTTAGAATTTTCTTTTTCTCTAATTCCTATCGCTTTAGTCTATAACATCTCCCATTACTATACCCTTTTTGCAATTCAAGGTCAGGATATTATCAGGCTAGCTTCTGATCCATTCGGCTTAGGTTGGAATCTCTTTCAAACTGATACATTTGTCCCGAATATAAATCTGCTTTCCACTAAGTTTATCTGGCAAACAGAAGTTGCATTTTTATTGGGAGGACATATTGCAGCTGTTTATATCTCACACCTTCTTGCTTTGAATGTATTTCCATCACACAAAAAAGTCATTATCAGCCAATTTCCAATGCTTATCTTAATGGTTGCATACACAGTCCTTGGACTTTGGATTTTATCTCAGCCACTTTCAGTAGGAAAATGAATAAGTACAAAATTAGACAATTACGGTAGATCTTGTTTGTAAAATCCAAATTTTGTTTTGATCATCTACCGTCCATTCTATTGTTTGCGGATGATGATAATACTCCTCTATCTGTACTGCTATTTTAGTCAGCTCCAAAATCTTTGAATCGTCTAAGGCTGGTTTTTCTTTCAAATTATTGGGTACTGGAATCTCTTTGTTTTCTCCATCTATAAATTTCATCATAGTTTCTTGAACTTTAATATCACGCCCTTTAATCTTTAAAGTCTTTTTCTCGATCTGAAAGCTGTCGGGCGCAATAGGCCCGCGGACTAAGTACTCCCCCAACCCAAACCCAGCTTCGATTAGCACTTCATCAGATTGCCTACTCATTGGATTGATCGTAAACATTACTCCTGAGGATACACTTTGAATCATCTTCTGAACAATAACTGCAACTAAAAGCTGATTTCCTATTAAATTTTTCTCAGCAGCATAATTTTGAGCCTCTGCTGAACGAATTGAATTCCAGCAACTAATAATTTTATTCATTAACTCTCGCTTATCAACATTAACAAATGTCTCTAGCTGTCCTGTCCATGAATCTGCTAATGCTGACGACCTAACAGCTACCAATTCTGAATTTAAGCTATTGAAGCTTGACGAAATCTGGTTTTCTAAATCCAAAGAGACCTTACCGTTTAAAAAATCCAGATAAGCCTCGGTTGTGACCACAAATCCTGCAGGCACAGAGAGGTCTTGATGAAACAGATCACCTAAAGAAACTGCTTTCCCCCCAACCATTAAAAAATCACTTTTAGTTATATCCTCTAATTTTTGTATATATATCATTTGATCAATTTAAGGTTTTCCGGTAGTTAAACTGTTATATCTTAATTACTTGTTTTAATAAAACATAAAAAATATCCTATTGCAAGGGTTGCTTCTTTATGAATATGCGAGTATTATTGCAGCAGAAAAATCTAAAAGCCTGAAAATGTTTACAGCAATCAATAAAGTTCCTAAAAAATTTTTATTTCTTGGGGCATGTTTGCTCTTGGTAGTTGTTTATTTTATATTTTTTCGACCTAAACCTGCTACTATCGAGCTAACAACAGTTAAAAAAGAAAATTTACAACAGATTGTATCCGCCTCAGGAGTTATAACTGGAAATAACGTAGCAGATTTAACATTTCAGTCAGGAGGACTACTCTCTTTTGTAAATGTCAAAGTAGGAGATCAAGTTACACAAGGAGAAGTTATTGCAGAGCTTGACAGCCGACAGCTAGCACTTAATCTGCAACAAGCTGAAAATACACTAAAAGATGACCAGGCAGCTGTCGACAAAGTCTTAGATGATATTCATCTTTATCAATATGGAAATGGTGGGTTTTCAAATATTGGTTCAGCTAATGAAACTCAAACCCAAAGAGCAGACAGAATAAGTGCACAAACTACCAGAGATAGCGCTTCAAATGCAGTTCAAGCCGATCAAATAGCCTTAGGTAATACAGTTTTAACATCCCCTATCAATGGCATTATTACCGCACAGGCTCCTTTAGCAGGTCAAACGGTAACTGCCACTGATACAATAGCAGAGGTTACAGACTTTTCTCAGATAGTCTTTGCCGCTGATGTAGACGAATCCGATATTTCAAAAGTGTCTTTAGGTGATCAGGCAGAGGTAACAATCGATGCATACGGTGATAAAATATTCAAAGGTACCGTTACTGAAATAAACCCTACTACAAAGACTGCTTCAAACGGAGGTACTGTAGTTACAGTAAAGATCGCCTTAAACGACCAAAGCATCAAGAAAATTTCCGGATTAAATGGCAGTGCTAATATAATTACAGAGAGTAAAAACAATGTTTTAGCAATACCTCAGGATGCTCTAGGAGATAATTCAGCCGTCATACTAAAAACAGCAAACGGTTTTGAAAAAAAGATAGTCAATACAGGATTTCAATCGGACACGGATATAGAAGTTACATCAGGACTTAAAGAAGGTGAACAAATAGTTCTAAATCCTAATGATAATCAACAAATTTTAAATAAAACTAAAAATCCATTTCTTAGATTACTTGGGAGATAGGATGCCTCTTGTTAAATTAACGCAGGTAAATAAAATCTACAAAAATTCTTCTGGTTTAGAATTTCAAGCTCTTAAAAATATAAACTTAACAATAAACAAAGGAGAATTCTTAGCGATCACAGGTCCTTCCGGCTCTGGTAAATCTACCTTAATGAATATACTCGGTCTTCTAGACTCCCCTTCCTCAGGTTCTTACGAATTAGACGGATCCGATGTCTCAAAATTAGGAGAAAACGATTTAGCTACAATCCGTAATCGTAAAATCGGTTTTGTATTTCAAAGTTTTAATCTTCTTCCCCGGACATCTGCTTTGGACAATGTTTCATTGCCTTTGATTTATGCAGGAGTTACAGAAAAAGATAGACTATCCCGAGCAAAACAATCATTAGAAATCGTAGGACTGGCTGATAAACTTGGATCGACTCCTAGTCAACTCTCTGGAGGTCAACAGCAAAGAGTAGCAATAGCCAGAGCTTTAGTTACAAACCCGGAACTAATTTTAGCAGATGAACCCACCGGGAATTTAGACACAAAAAACAGTGAAGAGATAATGAAAATATTCCACTCCTTACACAAAAACAAAAAAACTATTATCCTAATAACGCATGAATTAGATGTTGCAAAGAATGCACCACGAATTATTCACGTTAAAGATGGAACAGTTTTAAATTAATTATGAATACAACTGAAACATTTCGTTTAGCATTTAAAGCTATTTTAGCAAATAAAACACGATCTTTTTTAACAATGTTAGGAATCATGATCGGTGTTTTATCTGTTATATTACTTACTTCTTTAGTCTCAGGACTAAAAACGTCGATTACCAGCCAAATAGCCGGACTTGGTTCTAATTTAATTTACGTAATCCCGGGTAAAATTGGAGGAGGAAGAGGTCCAGGAGGAACTCAAGTAGATAAATTAACAGTCAGAAACTCCACCGCACTTAAATTAGGTTTGGGAAATCAAGCCAGTGTTTGTCCAGCAGTCCAAAAAGTGAGCAATATTTATTATTTTAATAAATCAAGCAAAGAAGCAACCGTCATAGGAGTTGAGGCTAATTATCCAGATATCATCCAATCAGTTAAAATATCACAAGGCAGATTTTTTAATAACTCCGAATCTCAAGCAGGACAGAAAGTAGTAGTAATCGGCCAAACAGTACTTAAAAATCTCTTTCCAGACGGATCAGCACTTAACCGGGAAATTAAAGTTGACAATTTAAAATATAAAGTAATTGGAGTATTAGAAGCTAGAGGGTCTATCTTTGGAGCAGACCAAGATAATACCGTGGTAATTCCTTTAGTTTCAGCCCAAAGACAGTTTGGGATTACTAATTTAACAACTATTTTTATAGACGCAAAAACTCCTGAAAATGTTGATAATATAAAAAAGAAAGTCGGTGAAATTTTAGCAAAAAGTCTTTCCACTGATGATTTCTCTGTTGTTGATCAAGCTCAAACTCTATCTACAATTAACCAAATTACAGGAGTCTTAACTCTAGGACTTGGCGGTATAGCCGCTATTTCACTTCTTGTAGGCGGAATCGGAATTATGAACATTATGCTCGTATCAGTTACTGAAAGAACTCGAGAGATAGGATTGCGTAAAGCTCTTGGAGCACGGCCCAAAGACATAAGAAACCAATTCTTAATTGAAGCAATTACTTTATCTGGATTAGGAGGGCTTATGGGAATAATTCTTGGTATTCTATCTTCATGGGCTATTAATCCTATTATCCAAACTACAATTACCTGGTGGGCAATAGTGCTCTCATTTGCTTTCTCCATGTTTGTAGGAGTTATTTTTGGTGTTGCCCCCGCCTTGAGAGCATCTCGTCTTAATCCAATCGAATCTCTACGTTACGAATAAATGATTTTTTATATATTAGTAAAATTTAGCAATACGATGCGCTAATCTATTTTTTTTGATAAAATATACTAAATAAAGGGCCGCTAGCTCAATTGGTAGAGCAACTCCCTCTTAAGGAGTAGGTTTCAGGGTTCGAGACCCTGGCGGCTCACATCAATCTCAAAATGTCTATAGTATTTCATCTTTGGGTAATTTATGAATCTAAAATTGTTCGACTCCCAGGTGGTGACAATTTAGCTAAATCATAAAAGACTCGCAAATATTACTTCAAAAAATATCCCTTGACTCATTCGTCTCATTACGATACGATTTGTCAATATGAGTGAGACGATTCTTACCCCAAGACAAAACTTGATACTAACTCTAATCAATCAATCTCAAGGAATTGGGAGAGCTGAAATTGAAGAAGGAGTGGTCAATAGATATCCATCATCTAAGCCAACCATAGCGAGGGATCTGGCCTATCTAACGCAAAAAAAATTGATAAAGATATTTGGGAAAGGGAAAAATACCCAGTATAAAGCATTTATTGAAAACCCGTTACTTCAATACGTTGATGTAAAACAATATTTTACACTTGAAGTGGATCAAAGAAATGGTGACACTGCTTTCGATTTTAGTCTGTTTGATTATATCCATGATATTTTTTCGATAGATGAAATAGTCCAACTTTCCAAAATAAACAAAAGTTTTACTAAAGAGACTGAAAAACTTGCCAAAGATATTTTAAAACAAGAACTAGAAAGGTTCATTATCGAGCTATCTTGGAAATCATCTAGAATTGAGGGTAATACCTATTCTCTACTTGATACTGAAACGCTGATTAAACAAAGTATTGAAGCAAAAGGACATACTAAAGAAGAAGCAGCCATGATCTTAAATCACAAAAGTGCATTTGAGACCATCTTAGCTCACAAAAACGAATTTAAAAAAATTAATGTCTCTCAAATTACACAATTGCATAATATTTTGGTAAAAGATTTAAATATCTCCACTGGGATAAGAAATCAAGGAGTTGGTATTACTGGTACAACTTATCGTCCTCTGGACAATAGTTTCCAAATTAGAGAAGCTTTAGATAAAGAAATTTCAGTGATAAACACCTTGACTCATCCGTTGGAAAAGGCCTTAATTGCGCTTACTTTTACTTCGTATATTCAACCCTTTGCTGATGGGAACAAAAGAACTGGAAGAATGCTTGCAAACGCCATACTATTGGCTCAAGATTACTATCCTCTGTCATATCGAAGCGTCGACGAGACAATATTCAAAGAAGCTCTGATCCTTTTTTATGAACAACACAGCCTTGTTCAATTTAAGCAAATACTATTAAGTCAATACAGATTTGCGCTTGACACCTACTTTAAATGACTTTTCTGGCAATAATAAACAGATCCTAAAGCCTTGAGTTTCTTGTAAACGCTGAGTAAACTGTCAAAAATCTGGTGCCACCCATTAGACAGGTGGCTCACAATACTATAAGTATAAGCTTAATAAGAGTACAGCTATTGGTTTCTGAATAATCCTTTTGAAATATACTCTTTGATGAGAGATTGATAAGGAACGTTAATCTCATTTGCTCTTTCTTTTAAACGGTTGAGTAAATATTCCGGAAGTCTAATGGAAATTGATCTACTTGTTGGTTTCAGGTTGGGAAAACTAACCCGCTCCAGATCGGAAGGCTCATAATAGTCAGACAAATCAATCTTTGCCCAAAAATCCCTTTCTTCATCCTCATTTTTAAATTTTGGTAATTTAAGCTGCTTTTTCATAGAGTGGCACCTCCTTTCGATTTACGTCTCTTGCTGAAATAATTCTTATTTTGTTATCTCTTTTAGTAAATACAATAAGTAGTAATCTTCCTTTTTTAGTTTTACCAATTATCCTAAATCGTTCTTCATTTTCTGCAGAGTGGAGAACATCTGAAAAAGTTACTTTATTTTCATCAAAAAATACTTCTTCAGATTCTTGATCCTCAGCTTTATGTTTCTTTTTGTTTTTTCCAATATTTCCCTGATCCCACTCAAATTCCGTCTCTTTACCAAAAATTTTCATTCTAACTTGTATATACTATATAATACATTCACAAACGGAAAGTCAAGCTATAAAAATTAATTTTATTGAAGGTAAGTCAAAAGATTTTATTTTCTTGTTGACACGAAGTAAACTATCAAAAATTTGATGCCACCCATTGGACAGGTGGTTCACAGGAATCCTATAGTCATTAAAAACTTTATAGTCATTTTTTCCACTTTCGTGCTATCATTGATTTATGAATTTTAAAACTTTTAGTATTATTTTTTTTCTAGCTGTTTTCATAACTTTTCTGTCTACATTAATACCAACTTCATTCTTTGCTTATATTCCAATCAATCCATGTGATCCGAGTGTAAATAATCTCGGGTTACCTCTCCAATTTATCCATCTAACCAAGCCGGGCACATATAATTGTCCTTTACTTATCCAACAAAGCAATTTTGAATTACTTTCTGGAAGAAGTAGGAATTTTATTATAGATGTCATTTTTTGGTTCATATTATTATCATTAGTTGCCATCATTAAAAGAGGTCTTTATAAATATTTTATGAAATCTAGATAATTGATTTTCATAAAATATTTTCTACTTTTCCTCTTCAGTGCGAATCCCTAAATTTTTCAGTTTATCGTATATTCGAAATAAACTCTCAATTAGGGGGTTCCAAACACGGGACAAGTGGCCTCACATATATCTTATAGAGATATAATTAATAGGGATTTATCACTTTCAAACCTTTAAATTTTTGGAAGTCTTTTATGTTGTCAGTGGCTATTTCATAATCTCCATTTGAGAATGCTGTTGCTACAAGGTATGCATCAAATATTCTATTTCCAGATAAGTTATGTTCTTCAATTAAGTCAAGAGTAATATGAATTGTAGTTTGATCTGGTGAAACAATATTTAATACTTCAGATATTTTCTTGATTGATAATAAAGCTTCTTTAACCTTCATTGGATTTGAAAATTTATTATGGGTTAATACCCTAATAGTTTCCAAAATATTCTGATGAGTTATTGCTATCTTGGAGATATTCTCGTTAAGAAATTTTTTAGAAATTTCGTGCTTAGGAGAGTCAGCATTTATGGCATATATTAGAATATTTGAATCAACAACCATTTCTAGACTTCAGGATCTGGGTAAAAATCATCTCTAGTCAGGTTATCAAGAGCTTCACCAAGGTGATGTGTCTTAAAAATTATCCTTTTGGCTTTTTTTTTGGCCTCTTCATTCAAATAGTCTTCCAAGGCTTTATTAAAAATTTCTTGCAATGTTAAATTATCCTGAATAGCTTTCTGTTCAGCATTTCTCTTTAGTTTCTCTTCAATTCTAAGGGTAGTTCTGATTAACATATCTTTATGATGACATATATATGACAAAATGTCAATGAGTACATAGCGATTCGAATCCACTTTGGTTCACACTTGAAGATCAGTTTGATGTAGAAATCTAAATTTACTACTAATAAGTCCCAGTATTTACTTAAGCCTTACTTAATGACTATTTTAAAATGCTTGACTTGCGGAGACTAAAGATAAACTCATCGTCGAGATGCCACGAGCTACCAGGACGAGCCCAACGTTCACCCAGCTCGAGCCCGCCCCCATCCCGGTTCAGATAGAAAACGCTCGGAAAGTCCTCGGAACCATCAATTGGATCCATGCCGATGTAATACTCGTCTCCTTCAGGTTGGTTTAGGTCTTTTAGTCTTCTGTGGACTCCAAGCTCTGCAGGGCAAAGTTCAAGTCCAAGTTCCCCAGCCCGTTTAAAGATCTGGTCAGTCGTTGGTGTCCCCCTGTCAAATCCTAAATCTTGCAATGTTAATCTCACTGTTTGGATATCATCTTGTGTTGGAAGGGTAGTAAATTTAGGGTTATCCATCATGGATATTGCCCAATCGTTTACCCACAATGTCCCCTCATCTTCCAACAGTTTCAATTCATGCCTTAACTCCTCCTTAGTTTTTCCACCTATCTCATCAGCCTGCCTTCTAATCTTCCCTTCAGGGAATGAAGTATAGATCTGTTCAATATTGTATCTTGTAATTAAGTCAAAGATACCTGGCTCAAGCTTTCCCACATATGCTTTGGTGTCTGGCCTTATTTCCTTTATGCTTCTGGCAATCTGCCTGTTCTCACAACCAAAAACTATCGGCATATCTTCCTCTACGTTTCTTTTTGACAGGATTTCTGCAATCCTAGGATCTATTTCATAACCAAACCCTTCAATTGGTGAGTCTAACTCATAGAGAAACCGCAGATCATCTGTGTTTATTTCCTGGTTCCTTAGTGTTCCTTGCTCTATCTGGGTAAGCCGTTTCATATCCGCGGTGCGTTTTTTGAACGCTTGTCCTTCTGATCCAAATTCTTCGAGTTTCTTTTCCAAAACAGGTGTGATATACGGATCAAGGTTCTGGTTGGGAGCAATGCCGCGAACTTCAGCTATTCGTGATTCCTCCATACGGATTGCTAAACGGGGAATTGGTTTACCGTTTTGGTCAAAAGAATAGTAAACTAAAAAATCTCCTCCCTCAAGCTGTGTTCGTGCCGTATCAATATCTGCGGTGCACCATTCAAGCGGATGCCCTTCTAAAGATGCAACAAGAGGTTGAGGATTTGAACCTTGACTATACTTTATCCATTCTCCTCTGGTGTCCTCAAGACCTTGGGTGGAGTATTCTGGGATTTCGGATAAAAACTGAGCATACAACTTTGAAAAGTCTTCAGTGCTTAATAGTTTTTGGTACTCCTCATCTGAAAGAGTAGTGCTTAAATTTTCTGTTGTTTGTTCTTCCATAGGTTTCCCTTTTTCCTCAAGCCGGGCATTTATTGCGCCAATTGTATTAGCTAGCGCCCGTGGGTTGAGGACTGGAAAAGAAGCAACGGTATCTTTCCTTCTGGTTGCAAACCGAGCTCTGCCGTCTTCGGTTTTCTCAAGCTTTCCCATTCTGACAATTGAGCGAAACGCCCAATACTTTGCCCACATTGAGTATTGAGCATCATTTGAGGATAAGTAATCAACCCATTTGTCCAAGCTTTGCTCCTGGTTGGCAATAACGGTGCGTACCGCTTGTTCCTTGATCTCTTCAGGAAAGATAAATGAGCGGTTTACGTTGCTTGTGCCATCTGGGTTTTGTATGGTGTTTTCTTCGATAAAAACACCGCTACTTACTAAATCTTGCTTACGGCCTTCACTAATTGCTATCTCTCCTTGCAAATTCCAATATGATTGGGGAATATTCTCAGGTGTTATCACATATTCTTTGTGGTAGTAGTTCTTAATCCGTTCTATAACTCTTGGATCATCTTTATGACCCATATGCGTTTTTTCAACAACGCCAAGCCATGCTGCAATTTTGTCTGCCGGTTTTTGAGAAATCAGTTCACTTGTTTTACGGTTTGAATTTATAGCCTCAATCCTTCTCCTCATCTGCTCATGCTCTACAGACTGGATTGTGTGAAGTTTTGGATCCTGTTTATGTAAAAATTGTTCTCCGGTATCTTCTGCCATATGATTTAGTCAGTAAAGCTGTAGATAGTATATCTCGTATCTTGTAAGGCGTCTATCTTGTTATACACTCTTATAAGACTTTCAAAAATCTATTCCACCCATTGGACAAGTGGTTCACTTTGAAACAAAATCAGTTATTTTTATTGTCTAAAACATCACTCGTACATCAAGTTCCTCTCATAAAATAAACATTGTTTTTCTTATAAGATTATGTATAATCAGCAGTAGTGATAGGTTGTTACAACCTAATAATTATGCCTTTAGAAAGAAGAATAAATACACCGAAAGGAGCACTCTCCCAACAAGTACCTGTTGAAGACAGGCTTATTTTAAGTTATAAAGCCGATCAAGATTTTTTGGCAACAGCAGCTTTACTAGACGCTACTCAAGCGGGTGTACACAGAGATATTGCCACATTAAAGGTTTCAAAAGAATTAACTAGAACTGGCAGACAACCACTATTCTCACCCGATCACTTCTTTAATGTTGCAAATCAACTAGAAAGTTGGAATAGGAGCGATATATACGAGGAGGTATCTTTATTACAAGCTGAGATGGGTGACGTTTCTTCTGCATTGTCAACGGCAGAAAGGACTTATGGTTTCTCCTGGTTTTATAATGACTTGGCAAGGGTATTAGCAAGAAAAGGATCAAATCCACAACCTGTTTTTGATAGAATTCATAATAAATTAAGAATTGACGCTGGTAGCACAAATGATGTTCGAGAGGCTGGACAGACTTTAGAAGTACAAAGAGACCTAGGATTAGCTGCACCAAAACATTTAATTGATAGGTTTCGAGTAATGGATAGAAAAAGAGATGCTTATTCAAATAGTTATAACCTTGAACTTGCTGAATCATATGCAAAGGCAGGTTTTCCAGATGATGCTTTAGATATATGGAGATTAGCAAGAGATACTGGTTATCACTATACCCATAAGGCCTCAGTGCTACCTTACATAGCATTGGCTCAAGCAAGAAATGAAGTTAACCCTTCAGAAACTGTAGCAACTGCAATTGAATATGCAGATAGGCTTAAAACTAAGGTTGATAAAAAGCAAATACCAAGTTTTTTGGAAGCAGAAATATACTCTAATCTTAGCAGAGTTTACACTGCATATGGTTTAGACCCACGTCCTTTGATAAGTACAGCTTTACAAAGAGCATTAGAAATCTCAGATTTTGATCAAGTGGTGCTAGATAATATACGAGCTGATGCTTACACTCAAATCGCAAGAGCACAGATAGAAAGTGGTATTGATGCAAGACCAACTTTAGTATTGGCGTTACAATGGGCTGATCAGAATGTAAAGCCAGGAGAGAATTGTAATAGCGGCTATTGTGGATCAATCCAATTATTAAATTGGGAAAATATTTATCGCGCTCAACTTGTCGGAGAATATTTTGATGATGCTAGGAAAACTCTAGACAGAATGGACAGATATCCAGACCAAGATATTAAATCAATGAAAGCAGAGTTACTAGCAGAATTAGCTAGAGAGCAAGGGAAAAAAGGACTATCATCAGAAGAAATTATAGCTTTAACGCTTATCGATATAAGAGCAATTCTTATAGGAAAAAATGAAGTTGCCAAACAAGCAGCTTTACATTTTGGATTAGATAAAAGGTTATCCCCCTTTTCCTCTAGTTTGTAGTGACAAAATTTGACATGGTAAATAAATCCAAAAGTCTTTAGTTTATGGTAAACATGAAGTAAACTTTCAAAAATTTAGTGCCACCCAATGGACAGGTTGCTCACCAACGTGGACATCACCATTTAAAAATACACGAATGGATTAATACGTCGCTCCAATAGTTCTGATTAACTTTCCCGAAATGTCCTAATTAGCTTAGCTTCAAAATTCTTTACACCCTAACGGGATTTGAACCGACAATTACTTTCTATCATAAAATTTATAAAAGGGTTTGTAGTTGTATCATTATGGGATTTTATATATAATTCCCACATCATGGAACGAGAATATTTACCAAGAAGAGATTTCGCAGATCTACGACAATCAACTGATCAGAGACGAACATTTAGAGAGTTCGTTAAAGGTCTTGAAGCCATTGCCGATGTCGACAGAGTTACACAAAACTTTGCTTGGTGTGCCGCGCAACTTATGGGAGATCCTGATGCTGCAGCAAAAATTGGAGGCATGATTGACTTCGCATTTGCTTATCACGAAGCTGGAATAGATCAAGCTCTAGCTGCAATTGAGGAAGAAAGCGGAATTGCAGTTAGAATTACTGTTTCTGGTAGGAAGGAACAATCAGGGTTAGGACAAACATCAAGAGTTTCACCTACCGTTACTGAGATAGAAGGTTTAGTAGTTGGCCTTATAGGTATGGAAGGAACACCAAGAGAAAGAATATTCACAGGTGTTGCTGTTGTTGAAAATATTCGCGGACAGGAGATATTTGTTCCAGTAACGCTTAATCCCGACGGACAGACCACAATGATCCACGCTGGCTTTGATTTAGAGTCTACTCAGGCTTCCAAATTTCTCCTAGAAGCTCAATATCCTCCAATTTCTAGACGAAGAGTTAGGTAATTTAGTTGAGTTCTTTATATCTATCATACACATCCATTAAATTAGTTAACCATATAATAAGCGGTTCAAAAGAAAGCACAGTAGGGGTCACTGAATTGCACACCTCCTGATAAATTTGTATTTCAGTAAATCTATTATCAATAGCATTGATATATCTGCTTACATCAATTATTGCTTTTGTTCTTTTTATCTATTTTACAGATAGCACTTTCAAAAATTTCATAGTACGATCTATTATAAAAATTATATAAACAAAAGGTTCCTCCGAATTCATCTAGAATTTGATCATGAGCTATCTAAACGTCTGTACATTTTGAACCTAAAGATTCATTCTTATTTAAGATTATCATCTTCTGAAGAGATTATTCTAAAAAGGATATTTTGTTTAAGAGAAGACAAGTATAAAATATATTAATGACAGGAAGGACTCATGATCTTGCAGCTTTTACTTTACTAAATCTTGTCTATATATACTCCCAACCTTCTCATCTCGAATTTTCTACAGTATTGGTATCTGTTGGCGCAAACCTTATTGGAGGATTAACCCCTGATCTAGATCAACCGACATCTGAAATCTGGCGGAAAATCCCTGCAGGATCTTTTTTGGGTAGAGTTATTTCTCCAATCTTAGGAGGACATAGGTTCATATCCCACTCACTTCTCGGCTTAGCTATTTTTGGGATTCTAGGGAAATATCTCTTAGATCTTATGCACCCAGTTCTTTTAGTAAATTACACTATAGTCTGGTGGTCATTTATGATCGGAGTTTTTTCTCATTTAGTAATGGATAGTCTAACTAAAGAAGGAGTTCCTTGGTTATTTCCATTACCATGGCGAATTGGTTTTCCTCCATTTAAATTTTTAAGGATAAGAACTGGAGGTATAATTGAAACATTTATAGTCTTCCCTCTTTTATTATTAGCAAATATTTACCTCTTTTATTACTTTTACAATATATATCTTTCTTTTTTAAGATCTTTTTAACGGTTTATGTATCTGCTGCTGCTACTAAAGACGAGTCAACTCCAATCTCTCTCTTAATATTTTTAGCCTCAACTCTATTCTATGTCTAGGTAAAATTCCTTTTTTTCGCATCTCATTTATGGCGATATTCATCCGATTGTTAAAATAAAAATTACAGTCTATTTGATCAATTAAACTCTTCCACTGAGTCTCTGATCGATCTTCCACTTTAGTTATTTTTAAAGTCATTCTTCCGTCATGAGTATAATCATTAATTGATACTTCATCACAAGAGGTTAAAGGTTCACTTTTAGGTCTTACCGGAAAGATTTCCACTACACCTCCTCCCTTTGTAGTTTGAATCATCTCCCAAAGAGGTCTTTTTACATCTCGTAAATGATAAAGAAGATATATCGCAATTACTCTATCAAACATATTAGCAGCATAGGGAAGATAATTTATATCACCGGCTACATCTAACCGGGTTTTATTATCTGAAGACGAAAACGAATATGATATATCAGTAGGAAAAACTTTTGCTATTTTTCTGTCTTGGCAGATTCTTGCAAAATTACTATTTCCTGATCCTACATCCAAAATTTCTTCTCCTATAAGTTCGCTTCCATCTCTGCTTAACCCTAAGAAATTGGTATATTGAGAGAATGAATAATGACTTCGAGGCAAACGGGTGCCGTCTGCAAATTGTAATAGATCATCTCCATCTATTTTAGACGATACTCTTCCGCAAGATACATATAATTCTGGCATTTCAGCATTGTATATTACATGACCTGGAATTGAACAGTAAGATACTTTTTAATTGACATAATGATATTTACATTTTATTCTAAGGAGCATATGAGTCTAAATCACTCTCAAAAAAATTACATCCGAAAACACATTAAAGATCAAACAATCCCTTTAATATCTTCTTATTTAGAAGTTAATGAAAATCTAGTCTTAGAATATTTGGAGAAAAGATGGGGTAAAGATAAGCTTAAAAAATTCTTAAATAAAGATACTTATAATCCTAAAATAAAAAGAGATAATCCTACTTCCTTGAAAGAATTCTTTAAAAAATTTTGGTCTCACCTCCTTTTACTTTCTTTTCTTGTTATAATCACCTACGCAAATACATTGGGCAACGGTTTTGTATCAGACGATATCGCAGCAATTCCTAACAACCCTGATCTGAAAAGTTTCTCTCATGTTTTATCTGATCCAAAAGTAATGTTAAGAGCTCTTATCCATTGGGCAGCATTTAGAATTGATGGAACAAACCCTTTTATCTATCATTTAATTAACCTTGTTATTCACATAGGAGCAACTCTTTCCGTATTTACTTTAATCGCATTTTTGTTTGATCCTCTTTTGGCACTTCTTACGGCAAGTATTTTTGCTGTTCATCCTGCTATCTCTGAAGCTGTCAGCTGGATCTCAGGAGGCGGCTATTCACAAACAGCTCTTTTTTTCTTATTAACATTTCTTTTTTATATTCTCTCCAAAGAAAGCTTCAAAAAATATTTAATATCTCTAATTTTTTATATCTTAACTCTAGAATCGATAGTTACCGCTCCAGTTCTATTTTTTATTTTACCTTTATACGAGATCGCTTACGGAAATTTAAGAAAAAACTGGAAAAAATTGATTCCTTTTTTGGTATTAAGTGGAGTTTGGATACTATTCGCACTAATCTTAGTTCCGCAAAGAATTAACACATTACAGACTGAGTACTATCAATCTAAAGGATTTGATAATCCGTTCCAGCAGATTCCAATTGCAATCTCTTCTTATCTATTCCTTTTTGCTTGGCCTCAAGGTTTAACAATTTACCATTCTGAACTTTCGTTTTCACCGATCGTATTTTCATTTTATGTACTTACAGCACTTGTCTTTTTTACACTTTTAATTTGGGGATTTAAAAAAAACAAATTTATCTTTTTTTGGTTTAGCTTTTTCATTATTAGCTTACTGCCGACACTTACCCCCCTGCGGATAAGTTGGATAGTTGCTGAAAGATATGTATATCTTGGAAGCTTAGGAATATTTGTTGTTTTTTGCTACTATACTCTAAAACTTGCTAATAAATATAACCTCAAAAAGCCCTTTTATATTCTCTTTTGCATATTAATTGCCGCTCTTATGATTAGGACTTTTATAAGAAATATTGATTGGAAGAACGAAGATAATTTATGGATTGCTACTGGAAAAACATCTCCCTCAGATCCTGTGACTCATAATAATTTAGGAGACTATTATACAAGACACGGAAACTTAACAATGGCGGCATCTGAATTTTTACAAGCAATCAGTCTTAAAAAAGATTATGCTGATGCTTATCATAATCTCGCAAATACCTATGAAAAAATGGGAAAAACTGATCTTGCAATATCTTACTACCAGCAGGCAATAAAATATAATCCGCTCCTTTGGCAGTCATACCTAAATCTTAGTGTTATCTATTTTAATGAAAACAAAAACACTTTAGCGATAGCTGCATTAAAAAAAGGCATACTGAAAGACCCCAAAAACTATTCACTTCTTTTCAATCTTGCTAAGATATATTTAAAAAATTCCGACAAAACACAGGCCAGAAATACTCTTGAAAATATTCTGCAGATTTATCCCCAAGACCAATCTGCCAAAAACCTATTAAAACAGACTTAAAAAACAGTATCCCGGTTAACTTGAAGCGATAAAACTTTATTAAGCAAATCCTCAGATTTTTTTCTATAAACGATATTAACTTTAGGAAAGTAAAGAAAAGTTGCTGGGGCATCATTTAAAAGAACTCTTTGAAAATCAAAATATTTTTCCTGCCTTATTTTAAAATCTGTTAATTTCCTTCCTTTTTCCAAATCATCGTCAACCCTTTTTGATTGATAATCAGAGATATTTGTTTGCTGTTGAGTTGAATGCCAAAGAGCATATTGATCAGGGTCTTCTGGAATTTCCTGTAAGGTAAGCAGTGCTTGGAAATTTTGTGGTTTTCCGTTTTCGACTCTAACTATAGTTTGTATTCCATCTTTCTTCCATGAGTCAGCAATAGTATTGGCGACATCTGAGAGTCCGGAGATAGTTGTTAAAGTAATTGCATTCTTTTTTTCATCTGCTTTTACTTTTTTTAAATAACTTTGAGCTTCATCTGGATTATTTACTCCGCTGTCTACGTTTGCATTGTATCCCCAAGAGAAAGGTGGAATAGAAGTTTTAGCCCATAGCTCATTTTTAATGATAGGCGTTGAAAAACTTAGAGCTTTACGAAAATTCCTATCCGATAAAACAGGGTCTTGAGTATTATAAAAGATAGCTACAATTTTATTGTAATCTATATATTGTTTAATTTTGACTGTTGCTTCTCTTGAGAGCTGTCCGATATCAGATATCCCAATCATACTTTCCACTTCTCCCAAAGCAAACGCTGTTTTTATAGTTTGTTCATCTTCGTAAAATCTGAAAACAATTTTTGGCAACTTAAGCGATTTTTCAACTGGATCAGCAACAATTTTGGTAAGAAAGCTCCCGTCTGAGTTGAAAGTGATCTCAGTTGCCTTATACTCGCCTACTCCTATTAAACTATCTCCTTTAAATACTGGACTTAGAAGTAAAGTAGGAAATCTTGAGAACGAATCACCTAACTTAAAAATAATTGTTTGATCATCAGGATAAGAAACACTGACATCAGGCATGTTAAACTGTATATCCGACGATTTTACTTTAGTTCCATCTTGCCAATAAAGATTATTTTTCAAATGAAAAGTATATAATCTCGCATTTTTATTAACCTCCCATCCACTAGCCAGATCAGCTTCCGGCAGCCCTGATTTATTCAATTTTACTAATGGTTTTGAGATCAAAGAAGTAATATAGTTTGGAAGATCGTTGGGCTGGTAAATTCCTATTATACCTTCTGAAATAGTCGGAGTTTTATTTGCCATCTGGATTCTATAGATAAGAATGATTAAAGCAACAATGGCAAGAATTACCAAGATAAACCCTCTTCTTAAAAAAAAGTCCCAAGCCATCTGCCTCTTTTGATTGTTTGCAGCAGTAGGAATAGTTAGTGGAGTTTGGAAAGCCTTTTTATACCATCTTTTAATAAATATCAGAGTTACCAAAACTATAAAATTAATTTTTTTTAGCATAATATGAATAATAACTCTATAGACTAATTTAACCGAATATTAATGATATCAGTGATGAAACGATGAACAAAAAGGCTACTACGCCAGTCATAATAAAAAGAAGTCTTTCAATACCTCTTTTGGTCCCATAAAAATCCAAATTCCCCCCAAATGTTGAACCGAGACCTGAGCCTTGATTCTGTAATAAAATCATAATAACCAAGATAACCGCTAGAACGATTTGAGCTACTGTTAAAATGGTTGGATTAATCATATTTTAAGTTTTATTTTATTATTATACCCTAATCTATTAACCAATGTGTCATATGCATTATAACTGCTAAAAAAAATGACGCAACAGCCGCCACCTGAAATGTGTTTAGATCCATCTTTGAAATTGCAAATCCACCTAAAACTGTGCCTGGAAATTGATAGTTTGCAATTGAGATCGAAGGAACGGTAATTACTAGAATATATAAGGCTAAAATATTTCCCGCCCAAGAGAAAATTCCCAAGGTCAAAAGATTAAGAGGTAATAGTAATACCTTCATAAACGGTACTACTAGAAAATTAGCTATCATTATTCCAACAGCCGCAGTTAGCCATCCTTTAACACCTCCTGAGATTGTAAAAGTAGGCAAAAAATGAGATATAACCATCAAAGCTCCGCAATTTATTAAAATGTTTCGAAGAAGAGGCTTCATTTATCACTCTTAATTATACACTTTTTTCTAAAAACGACCGGCTGCGAAGTTGACGATGATAATTTAAGGCAAAGCGGTGGGCCTCATCGCGGATTTTTTGCACTAACCGTAAAGATAGCGATGTTTTTGGTAATTTAATGATCTCCTCAAAAGGAGTATAAAGCCATTCTCGACGCTTCGCTAAACCGAATATTGGTACACTCCAATTTTTTTTAGATATTTCATCGTATGCTGATCTTACCTGCCCTCTTCCTCCATCTATTAATATCAAATCCGGTTTTGGCCATTCTGAATGATTCAATCTCCTCCTTATCATCTCTGCCATCATCGCAAAATCATTAGGCTTCCCTGATAGATGTATTTTAAATCGGCGATACCATTTTTTATCAATCTCGCCGTGGGTTAAAACTACAAGTGAACCAACGGCCATCTTGCCTATAAGATTCGAGATATCATAACATTCAATTCTTTCAGGAATATTAGGTAGATTCAAATCTGACTTTAATCTATTTATTGATAATAAATTTTTATTTTCCAAAAAATTTGGATCTTCAAGGTAGACTTGTGCATTATTTATCTTCTGAGTCAAATATTCTATCCCTGAAATTACTTTCTTAATCCTTAAAGCTTCTTCAAACTGTTCATTTTTAGAATAATCTTCCATCTCAGATTTTAATTCTTTAATTAGTTCATCTTCTCCCCCCTCCATAAACTTTATAAATCTTCTTATAATCTTGCGATACTCTTTATCATTTATTTTGCCCGCGCATGGTCCAGGACAAAGTCCTAAATGATAATAAAAACAAGGTTTTAAGATATTTTTCCCTTGCTGTTTGGGAGGATTTTGACACCAGGGAAATACTCTTCTAATTTTTTTTAAGGTATCTTTTACAATCTTAGAAGACGGAAATGGACCGAAATAGGAAGCAGCATCTGCGAGTTCATTCTTTCGAGCAGTAGTAATTTGCGGATACGAATCTTTACTGATTTTAACATAAAGATAATCTTTATCATCAGTCAGTTTAATATTAAACGGCGGCAAAAACTTCTTTATTAAATTAGCCTCTAAAATTAATGCCTCAATCTCCGATTCGACTATAATAGTCTCAAGGCTGCTGATATGTTCAACTAAAGCAGCTGTTTTAGTACTTATTAAATTCTTTGCAAAATATGACGAAACTCGACTGTAAAGATCTATCGCTTTGCCTACATAAAGTATATCTCCATTTGAGTCTTTGAATATATAAACTCCACTTTTATGCGGAATTAGATTTTTATCGATAAACTTCGGAATCATAGCATCACTATTTTAAAGTATAAGTCAAGATGAAGATGCGGCTTTTGATCTTTTTATATAGATATGTATATTAAGAACTAACAAATAAAATATTATAAAAACAATCCCTAGGATAAAAGGTAATATATATGGTTTTCCAAAATTCCAAGGAACAAGAGATTTTATTTGAATTTCCTTTGTTACACTGCTTCCTAAAAATGAAACCTCAACCTGTGCATTTGATTTGTTAATTTCAATTCCGGGATTTAAATTAACAATGAAACTAAAATTTCCAAATGGAGGAATCTGAGGGACAAAGACATTCTTTTCACCAAAAAATGAAGGTACGTTGGAGCTTAGAGTTACAAAACCTGGAGAAAAGGAGTATCCCCCTTGATTTATGACCGTCACTTTTAGCGATCCTGGTATTCCTTTCCACACTGCTTGGGGAGAATCAATCTCAAGTTTAGGAGAGATTGAATCAGGAAAAGATAGCTTGCTAGGAATAGATAAATCAAAGTTTCCATCTATCAGAGGAGAGATAGATGACTCCCCTTGAACAAAAAGGATGATGTGTTCCAAATCTAGTCTATCAAAATAATTAATGCCCCCAGTAGTGGCTTCCCAAGTAGGATCAACCATTACCCAATGATCTTGATCATCTAAGTATTCATCCCAATAATGAATTTGTGAATCTTTTGTTGTTGTAGGGCGTAATTTATCGTTAGTAGCAAGAGAGATACCGACCACTCTTCGGGCAGGAACTCCTAAAGCCCGAGCTAGAGTGATAAAAAGATCTGCATATTCTTGATCCAAAGAATCATTAGGATGATTTAAGGCAGTTACAGCTCCAAGCCTCTCATTTGAATTAAGTTCCCATTTTTTATAATTATATTTTAAATAACTCACCACGAAGTTGTATGCCAGGCGTGCCCTCTGAGAGCGTGTTTTATGAGGCTGATCTTTAAGAATATTCTTTAACTCATCTGTTATCTCAGAATCTCCCGTTTCCCAAAAAAGATCACTTTTTAACTCCGTTTTCAAATCAGCAGGAGATAATTTTGATTGAGTATAGAAAGGATTATTAGCTGATATCTTTGCTTCTCCTAATAACTTAATATTTAACTCTTCTTTGTGTTTTAATCTATACCAAGCAAGATAGTTACCATCACGATCTAAAGTCACATTTTCTGGTAAAGGTGAAATCCAGTTTATAAAAACCTGTTGAGTAGAACTGTCAGACGGTATAACGATAGACTGGAGTTTAGGCAAAAGAGATGAGGACTTCAAATGATAATGTGCCCTAAAGCTAACAAATTGATAATCACCAAAGCTTATAGATACACCTTTATTAAGGATGGTATTTTTGCTAAAACTAAAAATAATCTTACCATTATCTACAGTTTGATTATCCGCTTTAGGATATACTAATGAAGGCTCTCCAAAATCAATTGGTACCTTAAGTGTTAAATCATATCTGTTCAACTCACTTGTGGGATAAACTCTAGGTAAATTTACTTCCCAAACTTTACCAAAACGACGAGCAAAATCTTCCGATTTGTAACTTATTGTAAATGACTGGACTTTTCCCAGACCAGAGATCTGATTGGGAAAGGTGAGAGTGATAACTGTTTTATTATCTTGAATTTGCGACCGGACTGGAATAGAACCGTTGGAATTATTAGCTGAGACGTTCGAGATAGTAACCGATCCTATCTTAACCGTAAAATGTGAAACATAATAACGATCCGATAGATTTTTTATAGTTACATTATCCGTTACAGTAGTCGTTCCACTCTCTGAGACATCATAATTTACTTTATAATTTACCGAAAAAGTATTGGCTGCAGCTCTAGTATCTGTCGGGAAAAAAAGAAAGGCAAAAACTAAAATAAAAAGGCAAACTATTCGTTTCATCCTTCTCTATTGTAGCTATATAATATTGTCTAAGCAAATGAAATGAAAAAATAGGATTATTTAATGCACTCTCGCTAAAAATTTACCGGTAATGGAATTTGAATTTTTAATGACATCTGCGGGAGTTCCTTGGGCAACTATTCTTCCTCCTCCTTCTCCTCCTTCAGGACCTAAATCAATGATCCAATCGCTATTTTTTATAACATCTAAATTATGCTCAATGATAATTACCGTATTCCCAAAGTTAACCAGCTTACGCAAAATTTTGAGCAATCTTTCAATATCAGCAAAATGAAGCCCTGTCGTTGGCTCATCAAGGATATACAATGTTTTTCCGGTTTGTCTTTTGGAGAGTTCAGAAGAGAGTTTTATTCTTTGTGCTTCTCCACCGGAGAGAGTCGGTGCAGGCTGACCTAAGCGTATATATCCCAGCCCTACCTCATTTAATACTTCAAGCTTGTTTTTAATTGCAGGAATATTTTTAAAAAACTCTAAGGCCTCTTCTACTGTCATCTCTAAAACTTCTGCGATAGATTTATCTTTAAATCTAATCTCTAATGCTTCATGATTATACCGTTTACCTCCACAAGCTTCACAATCAACATAAACATCAGGTAAAAACTGCATTTCAATTTTAATCTGCCCTTCCCCTTCACAGACTTCACATCTACCCCCTTTAACATTAAATGAAAATCTTCCTGGACTATAACCTCTAATTTTAGCGTCTGGAGTATTCGCAAAAAGCTCACGAATAAAAGTAAACGCCCCGGTATAGGTCGCCGGATTAGAACGGGGAGTCCTTCCAATAGGCGACTGATCAACTAAAACTACTTTATCTAAATTCTCGCTTCCTATAATCTCCTGATGCTTACCAGGCTTCTCTTTGGAATGAAAAAATTTTGATGCTAATGCTTTGTATAAAATATCATGTACCAAAGTTGATTTTCCTGATCCTGAGACTCCGGTTATAGAAATAAACTGTCCTAAGGGAAAATCTACATCGAGGTCTTTTAAATTATGTTCAGCAGCTTTAATTATCTTCAGGTGACCAACATCAACATAAGGCCGTTTTAAATCCTCCTCAATCATTACCGTTTTTTTCCCTGATAAATATTTCCCGGTTAAAGAATTCTTGTCGTTCATCACCTCTTGGGGAGTACCTTGAGACACTATCTCTCCTCCATGTTCTCCTGCACCTGGTCCAAAGTCAATCAAAAAGTCAGCACTTTCCATAGTTTCCTGATCATGTTCAACAACTACCACAGTATTACCTAAATTTTTTAATTTTTTTAAAGTTTCTATAAGTTTTGCATTATCACGTTGATGTAAACCTATTGATGGCTCATCTAAAACATATAAAACTCCAGATAACCCGGAGCCTATTTGAGAGGCCAAACGGATTCTTTGAGCCTCTCCTCCTGCTAAAGTATTAGAAGATCTGTTCAAAGTTAAATAATCCAAGCCAACATCAACTAAAAACTCTAATCTAGATACAATCTCTTTCAAAATTGGAGTAGCAATAACCAAATCTCGCGGTGAAAGCATTGGAGATTCTAAAGTATTAACCCAATCAAGCAAATCTTTAATTGATTTTTGTGTAACCTGTGAAATATTTAGTTCATCAATCGTTATCGATAACGCTTCTTTTTTAAGTCTTGTTCCTAAACAGACAGGACAGAGTTCGCTCATCATATATTTTTCAATATCTTTTTTCGTAAACTCTGATTCGGTTTCACGATATCTTCGTTCTAAATTTGCTACGAGTCCTTCAAATGTCGAGTAAAAATGAGTCATTCTTCCTTCTCTATTTCGTCCTTCAACTTTAAACTGTTCGTTTCCGGCTCCATGAAGGAGTATTTCAATAGCTTCTTTAGAAAACTCTTCCAGTCTCATTTTAAGAGAAAAACTATACTCTTTACCAACAGTCTCGAGCAATCTGCTAAACCAAGTTTCACTCTCGCCGATATTTGACCACGGTAAAATTCCACCTTCAGCAATAGTAAGTCTTGGATTAAGAATAAGATTTGGATCAATTTTAAGCAGCATTCCTAAACCTGTACAGTTAGGACATGCCCCATGCGGAGAATTAAACGAAAAAGTCCTTGGCTCAATTTCAGGTAAAGAGATATTGTCTACCGGACAAGCAAACTTTTCAGAATAGAGATGATCATTCATCTGGGTAGGATTTTGAGGAAATTCAAGTGCTGAGTCTAAAACTTCACTGACAATGACAAAACCCTCTCCCAACTTCACACCTGTCTCAATACTTTGATGAAGCCTGGAAGTTATATCCGCATCTTTATCGCTTGTATCAGTTAAGATTAAACGATCTACGACTGCATCTATAGTATGTTTATTTGTTTTAATAAGTAAAAAATCTTCGATTAGATCTCTAATATGACCATCTACTCTAATTTTAGAAAAACCTTTCTTTCTCAGATCGGTAAATACCTGAGTATGTTCTCCTTTCTTATCCTTAATTACTGGAGATAAAATCATAATTCTTTTTCCCTTTTTCCCTGAGCCTTTAGCATCTTTTAAAATTCCGGCGACAATCTGGTCGATACTCATCCTTGAGATCTCACGGCCGCATATAGGACAATGCGGATGGCCTATTCTGGCATAAAGCAACCTTAAATAATCATATATCTCTGTTGTTGTCCCCACTGTTGACCGAGGGTTATGAGAAGCACTCTTTTGATCTATCGAGATGGCAGGAGATAACCCCTCGATATAATCAACATCAGGCTTATCCATAATGCCTAAAAACTGTCTGGCGTATGATGAAAGAGACTCCACATATCTTCTTTGACCCTCAGCATATAAAGTGTCGAAAGCTAAAGAAGATTTCCCTGAACCGGATAGTCCTGTTAAAACTACTAAGCTGTTCTTAGGTATTATTAAATCTATATTCTTTAGGTTATGCTCACGCGCCCCTTTAATGATAATTTTATCCGCAGCCATACAAATTTTTCCCGAAGTAAAACATCATATTTTAACTCATATCAAAAACTTTTTAAAGATTGATATTGTTGGGTTAGTTTCTGATTCTTTTTTGATTTATTTCTAATAATCTTAGAATATTATTTATACATATGACTATGAAGATTATTTTCTTAATTGTTGCAATCTTGCTGATTGTAGCCTTAATTCTTGCCTATACAAAATACCATTCAAACAGGAATAACCCAATTCCATCTCCACCCCCATCAATGCAATCTACATCACCAGATACCCCAGATTTATCTATACCCGCTTTAAAATCTAAAAATTACCCGGGGAGTAATTTAACTATCAGCGATACTCTCTCCCCAGGAGCAAATTATAACCGCTATCTGGTTTACTACTATTCTGATAATTTAAAAATTTATGGTCTGCTGACAGTTCCAGATGGTACAAAGCCTCAAGATGGATGGCCTGTAATTTTACTCAATCATGGATATATTCCTCCAAATGAGTATTCGACAATACAAAGTTACTCATCATTTGTAGATCCTTTAGCTCAAGCAGGATTCATTGTTTTCAAGCCTGATTACAGAGGAAACGGAAACTCAGAAGGTCAGCCTTCACAGCCTTACATCTCTTCAGCTGATGTAACAGACAGCATGAATGCTCTTTCTTCAATCAGTAAATACAAAGAAGCAGATCCTAATAGGATAGGAATTCTCGGTCATTCAATGGGGGGATTTATCACTCTAACAGAGCTCGTCATTACGAATAAATTTAAGGCCGCAGATATTCTGGCTGGAGTTGTCGGAAACCAAGAATCAATTTTGAACTGGTGGGACGAAAGAATAAAAGCTGGAACAATAGAAGGCAATGATGCACAAACAGCTACAATAATTGAACAACTAATCAAAGAACATGGTACACCAAGATCTAATCCACAGTTTTGGGAGATAATTGATCCTACTCACTTCATAGACAATATCCAAACTCCTATTGAAATTCAAGTAGGTCTAGATGATTTTGAAGTTCCTCCTAATTTTTCTGAATCCCTAAGAGCATCTCTTTTAAGATCTCACAAGACAGTTTCATACTTTGAATACCCAAATGCAGATCATAATCTCTCTCCGGATACATCTCTTGTTTTACAAAGATCCATTACTTTTTTTAAAAAGTACCTCTAGCATGATTTCCCTATTTGTCTAACTATTATATTTAGTTATATTATTTAAATATGAGTTCACACTCACACAAAGCCAAAATTCCAATTTCGAATTATATTATTGCCTATAAGTTCTCACTCGGTGTTTTTGAAACGTTACTTGGAATAGCAATTATCCTTTTTGGTAAACAAGCGGTAATGGTTTATGAAGCATTCAAATCAAGAGAACTTTTAGAAGATCCTCATGACCTTTTAATCCAAATCTTGCAGTCTTTAATCCCCTATCTGCTTACTCACCGGGGGCTTATCGTCCTAATTCTTTTTGGGCTAGGATTTATTAAAATTTTTGGGGCTATAGGTTTATGGTACGGTAAGCATTGGGGGTTAGATCTTCTGGTAGGGCTCACTTTTCTAGTCTTACCATTTGACCTTTATTATTTGATTATTAATCCGTCTTTGCCTAAATTATCTTTCTTTTTAATAAACATGTTTATCGCTTTCTATTTAATCCAATTTGAACCCCGTAAGTATTTTAAAGAGTTTGTAAAAAGAAACGGATTATCAAAAAAATAATTTTAGTTTAAAGAGAGCTCTTTAATTTGGTCTCGAAGTTTAGCTGCTGTTTCAAAATCCAAAAGTTCCGCTGCTTGTTTCATCTGAGACTCCAAATCTTTGATAATTCTTTGCCTCTCACTTTCTGGTATATCAGATACGCTAAGTACCTTCTCACCAGTCTCTGACTCTACTTTCTCTATGAGTCTTTCCCGTAAGCCCTTTACGATAGGGGTAGGTTTTTTATGATTTTTCTTATTATATTCTTCCTGATAACTGCGTCTCCTATCTACTTCCTCTATTGCTTCCTTCATAGATCCGGTCATAACATCAGCATACATAATTACCTTACCATTAATATGACGAGCAGCTCTTCCCATAGATTGGATTAAAGATGTTCGAGATCTTAAAAATCCTTCTTTATCAGCATCCAAGATAGCTACAAGTGACACCTCTGGTAAATCCAGTCCCTCCCGAAGGAGATTAATTCCCACTATGACATCATATTCTCCTAATCTTAGTGCTTGGAGTATATCTGATCGTTCTAAGGTCTGCACATCAGAATGGAGATAATGAACTTTAATCTGATGGTCTTCTAAATACTCTGCAAGATCTTCAGCCATCCTCTTGGTAAGAGTTGTAACTAAAACCCTCTCTTTCTTCTCAATCCTTATTTTAATTTCTCTCATAAGATCATCTATTTGATTCTCTGACGGTTTAACTATAATCTCTGGATCCAATATTCCCGTGGGACGAATTAGCTGCTCAGCTACACTTTGGGGTCCTGCTAAAGATAATTCAAAATCGTTAGGAGTAGCCGAGATATAAATTGCCTGGTTAATTTTTTTCATAAACTCATCAAATTTCAGCGGTCTATTATCAAGTGCTGAAGGTAATCTAAATCCAAACTCAATCAGAGTTTCTTTTCTTGCTCTGTCTCCGTTATACATCCCTCTGATCTGAGGTAAACTCATATGAGATTCATCTAAAATTAAAAGATAATCCTTAGGAAAAAACTCTAAAAGAGAATAAGGGGTGTCTCCTGGAGCTCTTCCGTCGAAATAACGGGAGTAGTTTTCAATTCCGTTACAATATCCAACCTCACGAATAGATTCCAAATCATAATTTGTTCTTTGTTCTAATCGCTGAGCTTCAACTATCTTTCCTTTATCTCTTAACTCCTTAAGTCTTTTTTCTAAATCATCCTCTATCTGCTTTAAGGCAGGTTTTAGCCTCTCTTCAGGGGTAATGTAATGCTTTGCCGGATATACCACCTGTGTTTCATCAGTAGGCGTCAAAAGCCCAGTTAATGGGTCCAATATTGAAACTCGCTCAACAGTATTTCCTAAAAACTCAATACGGACAGCATTATCTTTATAGGCAGGAAATATATCCAAAGTATCTCCGCGCAGCCGATATGTTCCTCTTGAGAAGTCAATATCGTTACGGTTATAGTACATTTTCTGCAAAATCAACAAAACCTGATTTAAAGTAGACTTTATTCCTTTTTTTACCTCTAAAATTGCTTGACCATATTCTATAGGGGAACCTAAGTTATAAATTGCGGAGACAGATGCTACTACAATCACGTCACGCCTTGTCATAAGAGATGTTGTCGCCGAGAGCCTTAACTTTTCGATCTCTTCATTAATCTCTGTTTCCTTTTCAATATATGTATCCGAAGCAGGAATATATGCTTCTGGTTGATAATAATCATAATAAGAAACAAAGTATTCAACAGCATTACCAGGGAATAAAGATCTAAATTCCTGGGCAAGCTGTCCTGCTAGAGTCTTATTGTGAGAGATTATCAAGGTAGGTTTTTGAACCTTTTGTATTACATTTGCCATCGTAAAAGTCTTACCTGATCCAGTAACACCCAATAATACTTGATGCGTTTTACCTTCATTCAGCCCACTAACAAGCTGATCTATCGCTTTCGGTTGATCACCAGTCGGAGCAAAATCAGAAACAATTTTAAATTTAGACATATTCAACTATTATAAGCGAATTTTACCCGAAGATCTATGAACATATTTATAACTTTTAAGTAAGGTTAAGAGTTCAATCTTGCTTTCCATTTAATCTATTGCTAAAGTATAAATACTTTATATAATTTTTATATGGACCCTAATATCGTCCCATCAAATCCTCTACCTCCTCAATCACAGATTCCAAATGTTTCCACTCAGATGAATGTTCCAACATTAACAGATATTCCAGAAATTCCTTCTACCCATAATTATAAAAAAGTACTGATAATATCCGCGGTGGGAATAATTTTAATCTCTCTTGTTGCAGGAAGTTACTTTATTGTGCCTAAAATATTTACTCATCAATTTGCTGTAAATTTAAAACCCCAATTAACGACTGTAACTAATGACACTAAGTCTGTCCAACAGGAAATCAATACGATGTATTACTCAATTACTAATCAGCAGTCGCCAAACTCAAATAATGGAGTGAACTCCTCAGGATTATTACTCCACCCTAATATTTCAAGCTTACTACCAGATTCTAACGTTTTAGGCATTTCTACTCAAGGAAAAAACGGAATTCTAGAACAAGATGTTTTAGATATTGCCACCGAGCTTAAGAGCGTATCTTTATTACCGCACAATTTTAAAGCAGAAAAAAACGTAGCAGGTATAAATCTTACTGCGATTGATCCTATTACAAGTACGTTTATGGAGGTTAAAGGTGAATCGCAAAAGACTAGTTCAGATATCAATAAGTCTCAGGATGATCTGTCTTCTCTTTTAAATAAAATTAATTCTGAACCTTCAATAATATTGACATCAAATGCCAAGCAAGAAATATTGCATAGTTCTACTTTGAACAATGAACTTAAATCTTATTTCGCTGAGGCTGCAAAAATATCAAGCTATTACCAAAATCTAGCTAGCTTAATGATTAATATGAATACCAAAATCATTTCCTTTAAGACATCTATCGATTCAGCTAATACTGTTTTAACTAAATTAAACACTCCTAATCTTTCAGCCGACCAAATTAAATCCGTGCTTGCTCAATCGCAAATATATTTAAATCAGGCCAAGCAAGATACCTCTGATATAGAAAAAATGACCAGTGACTTTAAAAATACTCCCACTGATTCTTTACCCGCATCAGTAAATAATTATCAACAACATAATATAAAGGTATTAAATACAGTTGAAACATATTTCAAAAGTGAAACAACTGTTCTTCAAAGCGTAGTTGATGATTCAAATAATCTGATTACTAAAGCTCAATCCGGACAGGCTACACAAGCAGATGTTTTGAGTTATTTAAATAGTTTGGTTAATGCAAATAATAAGTTGGTCATAGCAGAAACTCAATTTACATCTGATATCGGTACTTTAGTTGGAGAAGAAGATGCTCTTACACTATCTTTTTGGCAAGATAATGGAATCCTGGCAAAAGGAGCTAATATAAACAGTGACATGGGTACGCTGCAACATGATTTAAACAACTTCTAAATAAAGTTTTATTCTTTACGCGCCTTCTTTAGCACTACATTTATAAACTCAATCTTTCTACGATAATATTCTCTGGTGCTTACTCCTGATAATTCTTCTTTAAGTTTTCTATAGTTTTCTAAATCTTCTTTGTGAGTTTTAAGATACTCTTCAAAAACGACACTCCTTATCCAAGCAGGATGAGCTTTATTCATTAAAAATATCTCTATCTCAAAACCTTCTTTTACTTTATTCCATCTTATCCGCTCATAAGGATATATACTTCCCGGCTCTCCTAAAATCTTGATTAATTTATTAAAATAATAATCAAACTTATCTTTATTAACCGGAATATAAATATCTATATCTCCCTTACCGGAGATACCTAAGCTTGTTGCCCCTTTATGCTCGACTGGAGCGTTCCTTAAATATTTTTTTATCTCTTTCTTTTGATTTTCAAAAATTTGTTTTACATAAGGATCAAAGGGAACGATTTTGACGTAGTTGGTATCTGACAGATGGTTTAACCAATCTCGATCTTTCTTTGTTAACATTTACTAGACAATCTTAGAATTTTAGTTATGAGATTTTAAAAATTTATTTATTAACCACCAAGCTATATATGTAGAAACAATTGCAATAACACTGCTGCCAAGTATATCCAAAGTATGATGGACGTTTGCTAAAACTCTGGAAAAACCAACTATCAAACCTAAAATAGCAAAAATTATCCCCAATTTTCGATTATATACAAATAAAACAGATGCGATAGCCATTGCCAAAAGAGTATGGTCTGATGGAAAACCATTATTGACGGCATGAGGGATAAGAGGTTTTACATGTTCAACAACAAACGGCCGGGGATTATATATAAAATGAGCTGAGATTTTAGCAATGATATATGATAAAGGGAAAGATATAATAGCTATTTTTGCTAAATATTTTTGTTCATCTCTTTTCGCCAAAAGCACAACAACTGCCGCTAATAAAATCAACAAAAATAATAGATATTTAGCAGAAAATATAATTATAAAGTTCATTATCAATTAGTATAAAAGTTATTAAAGAGTTTTCCAAGTAGGATTATTTACCACTAAAATCTAAAAATCAGTATTTAAATTTTTTATTGATTGAGCCGATAAGACCCAATAAGATATAGTTGACAGTTTCGGGTTGTCTTTGGTAAAGTAAAACGAACAAAACACGAAATAACAAACGGAAAAAATAATTTACTTTTAACCAATAAAATATGCCAATCACACTATATAAAAGACAAAAACAAATCTTAGATTTTATTAAACAGTATATTGAAAGGTATGGATATTCACCGACTCTTGGAGAGATAGCCGAAAGTATTGGGGTTTCATCTTTAGCAACAGTTCATGAACATCTTCAAGCACTAGCACTTAAAGGTGTTATCAAAAAATTTGAAGGAGCTGTTCGTGGAATAGAAGTGATAGACAAAAAAATGTCTAGCAGCTTAAAAGGTATAGAACTTCCAGTTTTAGGATTTATTGCTGCCGGTCAGCCTATAATGACATTTACAGATCCCGATGCAACGATCAACATACCAGCAACTATGGTCACAGGCAAAAAGAGATCATTCGTTCTTCAGGTAAAAGGCGATTCGATGATCGAAGATGGTATTTTAGACGGAGATTATGTAATCATAGAAGAACAAAATACAGCTCATAACGGAGACATTGTAGTTGCTTTACTAGATAACGGTTTAGCTACGCTCAAGAGATTTTTTAAAGAACCGGATAGAATAAGACTGGAACCAGCCAATGCTGCTATGGAACCTATTTATGCAACCGATGTAAAGATTCAAGGTAAATGTGTCGGAGTTATAAGAAGATTCTAATAAATCATTTAACGTTTTTATAACCACTTTTGTAATCCAAAATATGATAACAGTTTGCTTTATCAAATTTTGAGGAATCTATATTTGCTGATCTAATCAAGCAATCTACTCTAAAGCTTTCAGCCCGTATATCATTATTCTGCTCAAGAAAGCTCCAGCCGATAAAAAGCAGCCCTAAACCAAGAATAAAAACGATAACTTGCCAAACAATATTAGACATCTTATTCACTATATTTAAATTAAAGTCGAATTATTAAACTAGCAATTAAATAATGTAAGAAAATAGAAAAACTAAACCTCTCTTTTTGATGCAAATAATTTTTTATAAATATAAAAAGCTACCGCTAATACTAAAACAACCTCAAGCAATAAGTCAAATTTATGAAAAATAGGTCCTACAGCTTGCCAATTTTTACCTAAAACAAAACCTACCCAGGCTAAAAGATAAGACCATATTAAGGAGCCAAAGAAGGTTAGAAAAATAAATCTTCCAAGAGGAAGTTGTGCAAATCCAGCCGGAAGTGATATCACCGTTCTGACCCCTGGTAAAACACGGCTTACAAGAACTACCATATCTTTGTATTTTCTCATCAGCTTTTCAGCTAGATCCAAATCATCTTCTGTTAAAAGCATCCATTTCCCCCATCTCCTAACAAAATTTCTAACTACTTTTTCATGCCCCCAATAGCCCAGATAATATGCTCCCAAAGAACCAATTAAATTACCGGCAGCTCCAGATAAAGCTACTAAAGGTAAACTAAAAACTCCTCTTGAAGCCAAAAAACCTGAAAAGGGCATTATTACTTCAGAAGGAAGAGGTATCATTGCCGATTCAATAGCCATAGTTATGATAATACCCGGATATCCTAAAGAAGAGATGAAATTAACTAAAAATGATGCAATGTGTTCGAGCATAAATAATAGAATGAAGATTTTAATTTAATTTGAAATTGAAATTTTCTACTCCTTAATACATAATACTTCTTAATAACCTATGCTCTACATTGTATCAACACCCATAGGCAATTTAAAAGATATTACTTTAAGAGCTTTAGAGATCCTCACAAGCGTTGATGGCATAATCTGTGAAGATACTAGACGAACCTCCATCTTGCTTACTCATTATGAGATTAAAAAACCGCTTTTTATTCTTAATGATTTTAATGAATCAACCCAATTACTAAAAATTATTCAAATTCTAAATGAAGGAAAAAATTTAGCCTTAGTCTCTGATGCAGGTACCCCATTAATATCTGATCCTGGTTATAAATTGGTGCGTCAGGCAATAGAATCTGGAATAGAAGTTGATCCAATACCTGGTCCATCTGCAGTCCTTACAGCTCTCACAGCTTCATCACTTCCTCCTAACTCATTTGTATTTTTAGGATACCTTCCAGAAAAACAAGCTAAACGGAAAAAAGTTTTTAATAATATATTATTAATGTCAAAAATCGATAAATTTACATATATAATCTTTATTCCTCCTCATAAACTGATAAATACATTAAAAGAATTTAAAGAAACAATTGGAGACTTAGAGATAGTATTGGCTAAAGAGTTAACTAAAATTAATCAAAGAGTTGAGCGTAAAAAAATTTCAGAATTCTTAACGGAATTTACAACACATCCTAAAGGAGAATTTGTCCTTCTTTTTAATCTATAAACAAATTACTTAAGCTGATAGTCTTTTTATGGCACTCATCCTTTCTATCTCATAGATCTGAGAAGGAAGAGAAAAAGCTAAAGGCTCACTTTGAACTACTACTCCCGGAGCCTGTTGATCAATTAAAAAATCTAAAATTTCTTGATTTAAAAGAAGATTTCCTTCCATTAAGATATCTTTATGAATAGTTCTTAGATATTTTAAATAAGGATCTAAAAACTTAAATAACGCCCCAAATTCTGCTTTATAAATAATTGCCTCTTCTTTAGAAAATCCCAATAAAAGTTCAAATATTTTATCTAAATTAATAATCAGTCCGTCTTCTTCAGCATCAATATATTCCTTTATATTTAAAAAATTCTCTGGTCGAGAAAAATTTACCCATATTTTTAAGCTGTTTTTACGAGATATACCCAATGAAGCAAGTCTTCGTTTAATCTCTAAAAGTTCTTTTACTGACCGTGGAGTAGGAATAGAAAAATGTAAATTATATAGTGCTTTCTTATTTCTTAAGAATAGAAACGCTTTACTAAATTTCTCTAACTTTTTTGGATCATGAATCAGCCTTAGGGCTCCGGAATAATCTCCATCATCTATCTGCGGTAACGAAAATATTATTGGTAGATGGGGATTTTTTGATGCTGTTTGAAAGCCTTTGTCTAAAATATCATCCAAATCTTCACTCCCTGAAAATGATAGTATCATTCCATCTACACCCCCAATCTTGGCATTGAATTGATCTCCCTTTAAGTAAATTTTAGTTGCAGTCTTTAATCTTTCCTCTCCATTTAGCCTTTTAGGAGCCACATGATCAGATGATTTAGACACAGGTAAAGTATGAGTAAATGGCTGTACCTGATATATATATATTTTCTTTTTTTCAATCCAAAGTTTGTATACTTGAGGAACCACTAATTTTTTATTGGCTAAGGTTACCAGCTGATCTGTGGCAATTAATTGATCAACAGGGAGTTTAATAGGAGATTTTACTACAAACTCTTTTAATCCAGGATCAAAATATGATGAGATGGAAATTCCAGATGAACTAGGAAAATAAATAACAGCGGCCGGAACTCTAACTTTTTCAATAGAACTTTGTCTTAATGCTTTATTTAAAAAGCTTCTCTGCCAAAAGAAATAAAGAGATTCAGCCAGCCTTATTTGCTTAAGATATACATCATCTCTGAAGTAATATATTTTCTTTTTAGAGAGAACTTTTTTAAATTCTTTAGTAAGAATTAAATTCAAATCAGATTTTAAGATCCTATCTACATCCCCCGCTCTCTCACCTAGTAGCGTTGCTTGTTTTTTCCATACATCTATCAACTCATCCGGGCAGGTAATAACTAAATTATCCAAGATCGGAAATTCCCCGCGTGCCAACTCACCCAAACGGATAATCTCTTCATCAATACTGTCTTTATCTTCACGAGTTGTAGATTGAGCAGGAATAATCATGGCTAACTTACTAAATTAATTTTATCACCATCTTTGATGGAATGGCTGGAAACAAATCCCGCATTCACCTCTAGTACAGAATCCACTGGAACTACTGGCTCATAAATAGGTAAATCTTGGTCGCTTTGACCTGGCAGAGGTTGAGGTAAATCAGTTAAAGTATCTACTACTTTCCCCTGTCTTATAAATATCATATCTATAGAAAACTTCATACCTTTCATCCAGAATCTGTATTGATTAGGAGAAGGAAATACAAAAAGCATGCCTTGATCCCCTGGCAAGGAATCTACTCCACTTAATCCCTGAGTCCTGGTAGCTTGGGTATCAGCTACTTTTACTGTAAGTACAGTTCCATCTATATTTATCTTTTTTTCTTGCATAGTTGCAGAGCCGCTCATAGGAAGATTAAATCCCGTTTGATTAAAAGTAAGATATAAAGATCCTCCGATTATTAGTATTAAAGTAACAAACTGAATTATAAATTTTTTCATAGTCTAATACGAGCTTAAAAACTAAAATTTATTGAATTTATATTCATTAGTTAATATAAAAATTATACACTATTTATGTAGTCCAACAGCAGCTCCAATCAGATTAAATCTGAGCTATAGTACAATAAACTATATATTACCTTTGATATTATTAAGTTATGATACTAAGACGAATAAAGCCTTAGCAAGTGCAATTGAAAGTTTATAAGAACAAAAGTACAAGATCTGCATTCCGAGTGCGACCGGCAGTTCATTCCCTACAATCGACATCGAACCGAGTACTCTCTTCCTATTTTCCGAGTCGCTGTATTAGTGCTCTTTTCAGTTTCTCGTCAGTCACAACTCTCTCTGAGGTTTTTCCCAGAATCTCATTATTTGCAATGTCTTGAGGTCGAAGATCAGGCGGCAATTTAAACAACCGGGCCGAACAGAAATCTTCCACTCCTCCATTTCTGTCAACCAGCTGTCGAAGCACAAAATCGGGATATGCGAGCACTAACGCTCTACACACTTCAGGCCCTGCCTGGAGAAGGTCTTCAATACCGCTGTGTCCACCTTCTACTTGGAAGGCAATTTTCGGCACTCTTCCCATCTTCGAGCAATAAACTGAGGCAACGGTCAGGAGTTTATCGGACATCATAAGATTACGAAAAAAGACGTTCAATAGCTCAGGGTGCAAATGAGAATCCATTGCCACCAACCTAGCCACAATTCGCTGAACTGTGCCGTAATGGGCTTCACCTAACTCATTCAACTGGGCAAGTAAAAGTGGAGAGACGCTCCAAGCCAACGCTCCGACAGAGAAAGCCTTAACAGATTTTCTCCGCGAGATTGTCAACTCCTTCCTTCCTATCTTCTTGTAGTACCACGGAACAAACGCTGGTATGAAGGCCAATTCCCCAGCCAGACTGCCTTCACCCGCGGTCAAATCTCTGTCGATCACTAACGGAGTATCAACGTCGCCAATCATCACCTCAGCTCCAATAATCGAAAGCCTACTAAGTATTGCATCCGGAAACACTCTACTATGACTGTGAGGATAGGTATCCAATCCCGTTCCCTCGGACCGCAGAATATCCATCTTGTTCCAAGTCATATACTCGCCATTACGCCCTATCACTTCTCTGAACAACACAGCAATATCATCAGGAATAGCTTCAGGTTTGATGCCGATATCGTGCCGCTCGTAAAGGGGGATAAACGTCCCAACTGAAGTTTTAATTCCCTCGCGTGCTTTATCGATCTCGCCCCCAATGATGCTGCTAACTCCGTATCCAACGGCAGCACCAGCAGCAACTGTTGCTACTGATTTAACAAACTCCTTTCGGGAGAGAGTTTGAGAAGGTTGTTGTTCGTGATCATCTATACCCATATGGCGGAGGGGTAATATACGGAATATAACACAATAAAGAGAGGTTGAACATCCGCCAAGGTGAACCGTAACTACTGACTACTTGTGACTTGGCTTATGCAAACCGGCACTTGCGCTACTCAAAGGTGAGACGTTGTTATTTTTATACGAAAAGTACTATATAGTTTTTAACTAAGAAGTATCAAAACAGGCTCAAAACTATTATTTTTTCTTTAAAAATAATTAGTACTTTTTACTTAAAAGTTACAACGTGGACCTTGATGCCCAGATTCGAAAGAATAACGAACGAAGCGCGGATCGTATCATGTATCTCGCTGAATAATGGATATGTCGGATCGCAGAGCTCTCTGAGCGGCGAAGGGAAGAAATTGTCGACGTCTGGACATAACTCCTTGTATTGGGCAAACAGTTCTAGTGGTGGCGTGATGGCCGGGGCAATCAAGATAATCCGAGGCAAAGCCGCAATTATGTCCGTGCGGTTCCAGCCGCCGTGTAACCGCACAACTGCCCATTGAGCTGCACCGAGCAAGGTGATTACGCCCCCGGCACTCGCTCCAACTGGTGTTATTTCAAGTCCTGGCGTACGAGGAAGGTACCACCTTACCATGCGCTTCACAGATAGCAAGACTGACTGCCAAGTGTGCTTCCATTCGTAATGCCGACCAACACCGGAATAACTGAAGGGTCGAATAGGAAATCCGAGACGCCATTCGGACAAATGGCGGCAAAGATAAGTCTTAGAAGAAGAGTTTAGTCCATCCGTTAGCAAAACTGATCTGGGCACCCACAATTGGCGATCGGCTATCCATTTAGAACTTGTAGGCGCTGTTGTTTGAGCCTGTTGCTTGAGTTTTTCGAAGGATTCGGCGCTATTCACTTTGCTATCAAGCTATACTACAATAACTGATCCCAGATGAGGGTGCGCGGCTGACCGCTACTGCAGGAATCAATACAATCCTCGTCGAATTCTCGCAAGATCTGATTACGCAGTTGTTCTCCCTTGAGCCCGGTGTGCAGATATGCGACAATATGTGGTTCCAGTGAAAGGGCTAATTCGTTAAACGCATCCACCACAACAAAACCTATGCTGTCTGTACTTTTTGAACGGGTACCGAGATAGAAGTCTACCACGATGCGTTGATTAGCATCTTCCCCGGAAGTGGCACCGATCCAAGTAAATGCGCGCGATTCGCGTACAGCGGCAACAAAACGTTTGGCGAGGTCGGCGGCAGTTGGTTTTCTTTGCTCAAGTTCCAACTCATCCGCAACCATTGTATCAAAAAGCCCTCGTTTTGCTTCCAGCATACTGCTGATATTCTTGCACGGTTCATCAAGTAAATCAAGAACATCAACTATTGTGTGTCTGTTAGCATTCTCTGGCAGGCAGTATTTTGCGAATTCAGACTTTCCTTGCTTGCTGTAACTTTTAAGTAAAAAGTACTAATTATTTTTAAAGAAAAAATAATAGTTTTGAGCCTGTTTTGATACTTCTTAGTTAAAAACTATATAGTACTTTTCGTATAAAAATAACACCTGGACCTCCTTTCGCATCAAAACTCAGATTCTATCCAATGGAAGTTCATCCCAGCTTTTCCAATTTACCATTGGGACAAAACTTTACCGTTGGGACAGAACCCGCATGTCCCATATGGGGACAACTTCCAATTTTTTGATATACTCTTTTCATGATTGACGAAATTTTTATTCATGAAGCAAATTTGGAAAATGCTAAGGATATTTTAAAAATTCAGTCTCAGACCTGGATTACCAATTATCCAAATCCCCAGATCGGAATTACAAAGAAAGATATTGAAGAAAAGATAAAACAATGGCATAAAGAAGGTGAAGATAGAATAAAACAAATATTAACTACCCCGAACTCACATACTTGGGTAGCAAAGTGTGGTGATAAAGTTATTGGCTTTATTGGCGTTCTGAAAGGAGAACAATACAATAGCATTGAAGCTGTCCACATACTGCCAGAATTCCAGGGTAAAGGAATCGGAACAAAACTAATTAAAAAGGCTTTAGAATGGCTTGGGAATAACAAACCTGTATCACTTGAGGTAGTTACCTATAATATAAACGCTCAACGGCTTTATTATAGATTAGGGTTTAAAAAGCAGAGTGATACAACCTGCTATACTATTACTTTACCAAACGGGAAACAAATACCTAAATTGTTAATGGTTAAAGAGTAGCATAATCGGTCTCCAACAAAAATATATAAATTAATTGTGATCAATTATACATTACTACTTGATCACAGTTTAGATAAATTATCATATTTATTAAAACTCTAGAATTACCTTGAGCCTAGAAAGTTTCTTCAATTTTTTTAAAATTTATACTGAACAATAAAAACAGTTTTAGTTTTTATTCTCTAGGAATTTGAACTCGAACCATTTAGGCAAATAGATAATAAATCTATAAAGGACTCGTTTAAAGTAATGATATACTTACTCCATGGCTAATTCAGATTACCAACAATATTTAGAAAAATTACATTCTAAGATTAATATCTCAGATGAAGTTTTAAATTCTATTGTCAAAGAGGCGACAGGTCTAATCCCACTTGGAAAAAATAAAATACAATCAGGTGAAGTAAATGAGGTTTATGATTTGACTTTACAAAATGGAAACCATGTTATTGCTAGAATCTCAAGATATGAACACTTTGAATTCTCTAAAGAAAATTGGGCGATTGGTAAAGCTAAAGAAGCAGGAGTACCAACTCCTGAAATGTTAATTGTCAAAAATATTCAAATTGATGGAAAAAATGGTCAAATCTGTATTCAGAACAAACTGGAAGGCACAACATTAGAAAGAGGAGATATTGATTATCATAAAATTGACAAACATTGTTTGCGAAAAATTATTAATCAAGCAGGTGAAATTCTCGCTAAAATTCATTCCATTTCAACCGATGGGTTTGGTGATTTAGATCAAAACGGCAAAGGTAAATACCAGACTTTCAAGGAGCAGGTATCTGATCATATAGCTACATTTGACGAATTTTTTAAAGCTGCTAAAGAACTTGGGTTAGATGAAGGAGTATTCAAAGCTCAATATAAAATTATTATACAAAAAGTTAAAACTGCTCCAAGGATTAATCCTATGCTTACTCATGGAGATTATTGTCCTAAACATTTTATGATAAAAGATTCCAAAATAGTTGGTATTTTAGATTGGGGAATCATAGAAGGTAGTTCTCCAGTCCATGATTTTGCCAAGTGGGCATTTTGGTATAAAGAGATCCCTCTGGAATGGCTACAAGAAGGTTATACAAATAAGCTACTTTTTAATAATAATTTTCAGGACATGCTGCATTGGATGATGTTATATAACAGTTTAGACTATTTTTGGTGGTAT
>DAIDIY010000026.1 GCA_027451625.1 Candidatus Daviesbacteria bacterium
AAGGCCAGCTATTCCAGCAACTAAATTGAAATTTTTTCGTTTTTCCCAAACGATTGATCCTAAAAAGAAAATATAGCTTATAAAACCAACTATTCCTGTGGTACTTGCCACATAAAGTAAACTAGAATCATTTGTGGAAGATCCTGGGCTTTTAAGAAATGATTTATTTGACAAATTTTCTTCTCCTAAAGCAAACCTGTATGCGTTAAAACCTACCCCTAAAAAAGGACTTTTAGAAAACATCATTAGTCCTTGATCCCAGGTAGTAAGTCTTGACTCGGCAGATTTTGTTCTATTAATATTTCTTGGTGCTGCAACTCCTTTCAGATATGAGTTATAACCTATCAATAGTCCAACTGAAAGCACAAAAGTTAAGATGAGCATTTTTATAGATCTATTTAAAAGTGATAATACTCCAAAAGCAATTCCAAATGATAAATATGATTCTCTGGAGAAAGTTGTAAGAAGTGCTATATAAACAAGTCCTCCTGCTATCCATTTACTATATGGAGATAGAACTAATTCATTCTTTTTTAATTTCTGCAAAAACACCAAGGTGATAACTAAATAAGCTCCTAAAAAATTTGGATCTAAAAATGTCGAAACTGTTCTAAAGTAATGTGGATCCCATCCGTAGCGGGCTAAAAATCTCAGATCTGGGACAAAGATGAGTTGTAGGAGTCCTAAAATAGAAAGCGCAACACCTGAAAAGACTAGAAGGTGGAATATATTTTTTTTTATTCCTGGAAAAACTCCTGAATAAACTAACCACCCTAGGAATACAAATTCAGCAAATCTTATTGTATATAAAAAGCTTGAAAAATATTGATGTAAAGTAAGTTTTAATGGAGTAAAAATTAATGAGATAATTGCTATAAAAATAAAAGCTAAACTGGCTTTTAAATATATAGACGGAGGTTTTAGTCTAAATCTTAGTTTAATTATTCCGATTACACAAAAGAGTCCAACTACTATATCTAAAAGAGTCACACCCCCACCCCCTAGATGAATTTTTATTATCTCACCTGTAAGTAATGCTAAATAAAGTAAAAACCAAGATACCTCCATAGTTTGAAAATTTTAAACTTTAAAGACTTAGTTTATAAGTATATGATAATTAGGCCGGCATGTCATGAGCCAAACTTGAATTTTTTTAAAATATCTCGTTTTTAATGTCTAGAAGATTTTGGCTGTTTAAGAGGTAGACAGACTATGACTGATGTTCCCTTACCAATTTCGCTTTCAATCTTTATAACCCCATGGTGTTTCTCTACTATCTGTTTAGCAATAGGAAGACCCAAACCGTATCCGGGAGCATTACGAGATTTATCAGCACGATAAAATCTTTCAAACAAGTGCGGTATATCTTGAGGATCAATACCTATCCCCGTATCAACAACATTTATAAAGACAAAATCATCATGAAGATAAGCTGAGACTAAGATGTTGCTTTTAGGGTGGCTATATTTAATAGCATTGTCTAAAATAATTACAAAAAGCTCAATAACACTCGCCGAATCTGACTCTAAAGAGAGTTCTCCAACTTGATCTTTAATAGTAATGTGTTTGTGCTTAGCAAAAGTCGCAACTTTTTTTATCGCTTCTTCTATCAAACTCTTAATCTCCACTTTTTCAAAAACAAAGTTACCGTTTGTTTTTTGATATTGAGCTAATTTAATTAAATTATCAGATAGAGTTTGCAAATTGTTTATTTCTTCTAAATTACTTTCAAGCAGCTTATCCGCTTCTTTAATATTGTGATCTTTACCTCTTAGGTATACTTCAGTTGCTGTTTTTAAAGAAGTTATAGGAGTCCTAAGTTCATGAGACGAGTCTGTGATAAACCTATTCTGCTCATCTACCATCTGTTTAATAGGCTGTAGAGTAATTCCTGCAAGAAAATATCCTAAAATTCCTGCTATACCAAAGATCCCTAAATTAGCAAGTAATAAGCTGTATATTAACCGTATTCTTGCTTCATTTATGGGTTGAGGATCAAACTTAGGTACTTTTATTGGAGGATTAATAAATTGTTGATTCTGCTGTAGAAATTGTTGAAAAAAGAGATTTATTCCCTGTTCAGCTCTTTCTTGCCGTAACTTTTGTTCGATTTCGATTCGATCATATTCATGACTTATGACTTCAAAGATTACTCCGCTAAAGAGTAAACTTACCAGCATTATAATCAAAAGATACCATCCAGTTAATTTAAGCCGGGCTGATTGAAACATCTAATCCTCCGCTCCTAGTTTATATCCAAATCCACGAATTGTTTGAATAAGAGGAAGGCTTTTAGGGAACGCTTTATCAATTTTATTACGCAGATAGCCTATATAGACTTCAACTGTATTGGGTAGGACATCGGCATCATAATTCCACACATTACCTATAATTTGATCTTTTGTTACAATTCTGTTGGCATGTCTTAATAAATATTCCAATATCGCATATTCTCGACTGGATAATTGAACTATTCTGCCTCCCCTTTTCACCTCGTATTTTAATGTATCCAAAGTAAGATCATCAAAAATAAGAGTTGACCCTAAGATCTCCTTTGGACGACGGGTCAGAGCTTTTATTCTTGCCAGAAGCTCTTCAAAAGCAAATGGTTTAACAAGATAATCATCAGCGCCTGCATTAAGTCCAGTCACCTTATCTTTAAGTTGTCCTTTTGCCGTTAACATTAAAATAGGTGTATGGATACTCTCTGCACGAAGTTTTGTGCATATTTCAATCCCATCCATCTCTGGGAGGAGTATATCTAATATTATTAGATCATAACTCTCTGAAACAGCCAAATCGTACCCAGAGTTTCCGCTAAATGCCACATCTACAGCATAGGACTCCTGTTCAAGACCTTTCTTGATTGCAGAAGCAATTTTATGTTCATCTTCTATTACGAGTACTCGCATATCATTAATTATACGCTAAAATCTTAGAACTAGCTGAAATCTGACTTAATTTGTCATACCGGAAGATTCTTTGATACAAAGAAGATCTAAATTTAAGTTGTAATCCTTAGGGTGATATTTAAGGATGTCAGATATTGTTGTCTTTTCTATCTTTTCCTCTGAGCTATTAATATTATAAAAAATAAAGCCATATTGATCTAATAAATTTAAATAATCTTTGGGATTATCACCTGCTTCAAAAAAACCTCTAGGCCAAAATTCTGTAAAAATCTTAAGCGATGAGGAGCTTTTTAACAATAAAGCCGCTCCCCGCAGAGCTTTCAGTTCAGCTCCTTGAATATCCATTTTTATAACATCTACAGACTTATTAATCTTTTTAAACACATCATCCAATGAAAGTGTCGTTACTTCAATTTCATCTCTTGCTTCATTATTTGAGTAAATTCTATGATCACCACTATTACTAGAAGATATAAATAACTTTAGGATACCCTTTTTTTCAGAAACTGCATTTTTAAATAAAACTACATTGGTAAGATTATTCGTTTCTACATTTTTCTTTAAAAGTCCAAAGTTTCTTTCATTCGGCTCAAATGCAAATACCTTTCCAGATGGTCCAACCTTTTTGGCTGCTATCAGCGTATAGTAACCAATATGGGCTCCTATATCTAAAACGATGTCCCCTCTTTTTATCGTCTTCTCAAATAGTTCGGATTCAAATTTTTCCCAACTTCTCCAGGTGACAATTCCGTGAGAAACAATTTGATCTTCTTTATCAATATAAATTTTAAGATTATTAATAACTACAAAATCAGGCTTTAAATTATTAACTAACGGAGTAAGTATTTTCTTAAATGGCGGAATCTTATATAACCTATCAATGATTGACCAGTATATGCCCTTACCATAAATATCTTGCTGATAAATTTTCATGTTTTCTCTTGTTTTTGTTAGAATCTTTGACATAAATAAGATTATACAATAAGAAAAACTCATTCATATTTTAAAAGGTATATGTTTCGTGTAAAATACTTTTAAGCTGGAACGTCACGCCAGGGTAGCTCAGTGGCAGAGCAACGCTTTCGTAAAGCGAAGATCGAGGGTCCGATTCCCTCCTCTGGCTCATTGAAACGAATATGAAGAGATATAATAATTATCAGAAATATTCAACATTCACAACGCGGCGCCAACTGAAAAAAACTAAAAACCGCTTAATAGTAACTTTGATAATCTCACTAATTCTTCTTTATCTTGCTTTTTTTTGGCTAATTCCCTCAATTATAGGAGCTTTATCAAAATTGAATAATTTTAAACCACAACCAACTAAAATTTCATCTTTAAGTCAAAATATAACTCTTGCCCCGCCTGATCTAAATATTCCCTATGATGCTACGAATACCGCTACTATCATTATAAATGGAAATTCCAATCCCAACCTTTTTGTAGAGATTTTTGTTAATAATTCGTTAGCTTCCACTACTGAAGCTGATCAAAATGGAAATTTTACTTCAGATCCAATCTCGCTCCAATCAGGAGATAATCAAATATATGGTAAAACTAAAGACAGCAGCAATCATGAAAGTCTTGCTTCTAAAGAGATAGATATTACTTTTAATAACACACCTCCACAACTGACCATTACAGAACCTCAAGATGGCCAAGTTGTAACAAGTTCAGACCAAACTGTAGTTGTGTCTGGTCAAACCAATAGCGACGGTAATACAACGGTCACAATTAACGGCTACCGCGCAATAATCGACGATAACGGTAACTTCTCTGAATCTATACCTATAACAAACGGTGATAATACTATTACGATAATCGCCACTGATAACTCTGGTAACGTAACTCAAATTACCAAAAAAGTAACTTATCAAGGATCATCTCCTACACCATCAATCTCTCCTTCAGAGCAACCAACTCCAACACCTTCATCTTAAATTTAAAATCTCCAACAAATTTTAAGATAAAATATTTACTTCAATAGACTTTTGTATAAATATGTAAGTTTATCAGCTGACTTACTCCAAGAAAATTTATCAGCCTGTAAGAGAGCCTGCTTCTTTAAAAAAGATCTTAATTTATCGTCTTTGCTGACCTTTATTAAAGCATCAGTAATCTCATCTTGATTGTACGGATTGACATAATATACACCTTTTCCTCCTACTTCTGGTAATGACGAGACATTTGAGGTTATCACCACTCCTCCCATGCTCATAGCATCTAATACTGGAATACCAAACCCCTCATATAAAGAAGGATATACAAGAGATAAGGTTTTTGTGTATAACACTTTTAGCTCCAGATCGCTAACAAACCCTAAAAGCTTAATCTTTGACCTGTGTTTATCAGCTAAACTTAATATTTCGTCATTATTCCATCCTTTTTTCCCAACTATTACTAGATCATTTTCTAAGTTAGATTTTAGATAGGCTTTCATTAAAGTTAAAAAATTTTTCCTCGGCTCAATAGTAGAAACTGCTAAAAAAAAGTCTGACCTTAAATTATATTTTTTTAAAACTTTACTTATCTCCTCTTTTGTTAAAAGAATATTTGATAACTCACCTTTCCCCGGGTAAACTGCTTCTACTCTAGGACCTGGGTAATAAGAAAGAAAATCATCCTTCACCGATTTTGAGAAAGTTACAACCAGATCTGCATCTTTTTGAATTTTTTTAAACCTTGATAAGTCTAGTTGAGTAGTTCGCGGATCATGCCATTCCGGATGGAGGATTGAAGTGAGATCAAATACTGTTGCCACTTTTTTACCAAATCTTTGAGGAGGCATATACCAATTGAAAGAATGAAATATGTCAACTGAACCAATAAAATGTTCAATATTGGGAAAATTCAATTTTTGCCAGAGTAAAAAAGATGTCCGGAACATCTTTAATGGATAGCGGAAGACTCTCATCTTTATATTCGGGAAATCTTTCAAGTCTAGATTCTCTAAAGAGTTTGATTTTACAAATGGTGATATTGCAAACAGAATAAATTGGTCAGAAACATTTCTTTTGATCATAGCTTTAACCAATTCATAAGTATGAACACCTATTCCAGTTCTTTCTTCATCCGCCAAAACTGAAACATCGAAAGCTATTTTCATTTTATAAATGAAGACGAAAATGTATATTTTATAAAAGCAATTATTAAAACAAAACTTAAAATATCAGAAAATACCGTAATCCATGATGCAGCATAATAACTAAACTGGGGAATAAAAATAAAATTTAACAAGACATTAACCAATAGACAAAATCCCCCAATCATAATAGTTTGTTTTAATAAATTTTTTGAGGATAGTAGGAGGGCTGAGGCAACAACATAAGAAAACATAAACGGCATAGATAAAGCCAGAATCTTAATTACCTCAATTGATTGAGTATATCCAGGAAGAAAACTTTTTATTATAAATGGTAGAAATAAAATATAGATAGCTGCAAGCACTGTCCCGAGTAGGAATGAGAGAATCACGGCCTTAAAATAAGATCCTGCTAATCTGGAATATTTGTTAATCTCTCTATTAGACATTAAAGGCAGAAGGATTATCGCTATTGTTTGAGGGATAAAAGCACTTGCTTCCAAAAAGCGATATGCTAAACCATAAATTCCAGTTGCAATGCTTCCCTTTATATAAGACAAAATTAAAGCATCCACTTTAAAATAAAGTAGTCCCATCAAAGCAAGAACACCATAAGGAAGTGATTCAAAAAAAATTCCTTTAAAGATTGAAAGGTCAATGCTGGACAAAATAGATTCTCTCTCAAAAGAAGTTAACATTATAAGAAGCAGTACATAAGATACCTGTCCAAATATAATTGCTAAAATAGCCCCGAAAACACTAAAACCTAGCTCAATTAAAGATATTCCTAAAAGTGGAGTTATAATTCCTAGCATAAAAAGAGAGATCGCTGACCTGTTAATTTTGGATTCAGCAATAAGTACCGCATCTAAAGTAAGAGATATTCCCTGAGGAATGACTGCCATTGCGGCCAAAATAGCTAAATCTGCACGAGTGACATTTTTATCAAAAATATGAACAGCTGCTGCAAACAATAAGAATATTAAAGATAAACTTATAATGCGTAGCGTTATAGTCGATAATATCAACTTTGAAGAGTTATTTTTTGCCTGTGAGATCTCTCGAAGCAAGAATTTATTTATTCCAAAATCTGAAAGTGCAGAGAACAGCGAATAGTAAGAAAGAGCAGTAATATAAAGACCAAACCCTCCCGCACCAAGTTTCCCAGCTAAAAAAACATTATAAAAAAAACTAACTAATTTGCTTATTACTTGTGCGGAAATCAATACTGAGGATCGACGGAAAATAGTTTCCATATTGTAAGAATCATTATACTATCCGGGCAAAGATAAAACATAAAAACTTCATATTTGTGGACGGTATAGGATTTGAACCTATGACTTCCTCAATGTGAATGAGGCGCTCTACCGCTGAGCTAACCGTCCTTCTCCTGGTTATTTTATCATTCGTACACTTGCGTTACAAACTTCAAACAGATATTATAAAAAGGGTATGGATTATGGCACTGATGACGAAAACTCTGGATCGGGGATAAAGAATGCAGTTATAGAGCTTATTCAGTTTGGGGCAATAGTACTAGCTATTTTGATTATTATAAGATTTTTTGTAGCGGAAACACACAGAGTTTCAGGAAGTTCTATGGTGCCAAACTTCTATGACGGCGATGTAATTATAACTAATCTTTTAGCCAAAAGATTTGGTAGCTTACAAAGAGGCGAGGTTATTATTTTAAAAGATCCCAATGATTCTTCAAAGGCATTTATAAAAAGAATAATCGGATTTGGAGGAGAAACGATTAGACTTCAAGATGGTAAAGTTTATATCAATGACAAACTCTTAAATGAACCTTATCTCCCAGCAGGAGTCCAAACTCATGGTGAAGCTTTTTTGGGTGATAACCAAGAATACACGATTCCTCAAGGAGATCTATTTGTTCTGGGAGATAATCGCCCCTACAGCTCTGATTCTCGAGATTTTGGACCAATTAAAAGAGATTCCGTCATCGGTCAAGCTTTCTTTAGATACTGGCCTCCACAAAGAGTAGATTTGATTAAGATCGACCAATCATCTACCCAACCACAATAATTTTCAAACTTATATATGAAGAAAAATTAATTATCTGAGGGGACCTCATCAGTTTGGAAAAATGAATTAATAGCTTGATATACTCGTCTGATGGTATCATTTGTCTCGTCTGGAGTACCTGATAGTTTAATTTCAAGTTTGGCTTGAGATGAACTTAGAACGTATTTTACCGCCGCCTTATGATTGCTATGGGAAAACAAACCAGTCAGACCATCCTGTATTCTATCAACCTCGTCATTTATGATATGCATTGTATCCACTCTTGCTGTTTTTTTAGCAGCAACCCCAAATTTAGTTCTTAATCTTCTAACCAGCTCTTCAGCTCCTCGTACGGAGAGATTCTTCTTCAAAACTTCTTTATAAGCTTCAATTACCATCCTTGGATCTTCTAAAGCAGAGAGCGCTCGAACATGACCTTCGGTTGTTTGACCAGACATTAAAGCATCTTTAAGAGCATCAGGAAGAGTTAATAATCTAATAGTATTTGAGATATACGCAGGACTTTTAGCTACTCTTTGAGCAATATCGCCATTGGTTAAACCGAATTCATCCATTAGTCTTTTATATGCTTGAGCCCGCTCTAAAGGATTCAAATCTTGGCGTTGTACGTTTTCAACTATTGCCATCTCCAGCATTCCTCTAGGTGAGGTCTCTTTTATTATTACTGGAACTTTTGGTAGCCCTGCCAGCTTTGCTGCTCTCCATCTTCTCTCTCCAGCTACAATTTGATAACCAGCCGGTGTTTTTGCCACAACTAAAGGCTCTAAAACGCCATGTTCTCTAATTGAATCAGATAACTCAGCGAGAGATTCTGAACTGATAAGTCCACGGGGTTGCAAAGGATTAGGCTCTAAAGAGTTTATTTCTATTTCAAATACTCGATCTGAAGGATAATTATCGTCCATGTACTTCGACAAAATTCTTTCCTTGACGCTTAACAAACTCAACCTTGCCTGATGCGATTGAATAAATTGTAAAATCGTTGCCTTGTTTTGTGCCTACTCCAGAGAAAAAATGATTTCCTTTTTGGCGGACAATAATATTCCCGACTTCAACCGCTTCTCCTCCAAAATGTTTGACTCCTAGTCTTTTTGATACAGAATCTCTATTAGTTGCGACAGATCCACCTGCTTTTTTATGTGCCATATTATAAATTTTCCTCCCTTTTCGCTTTTTACTATAGAACGTTTATCTAAATTAATCAAGTTTTTTAAAACTTTTTAACTTAAACCAGTTTGATAACTGAAACTTCTCGTCTTTGACCTTTAACTCGGCGATTATTGGCTTTAGCCTTATAAGTAGCAACTCTTACTTTAGGCTTTTTATAAGTGTTGACTACTTCTACTTCTAGTTTTAGATCAAGATATGGTTTTCCAACTTTTATCTCTCCTTTTTCAGAGAGAACTAGAACTTTTTCCAAAGTTAACTTTTTTTTATCACCTAAGCTATCTACCTCAACAAGGTGATCGGGTTTGATTTTATATTGTCTTCCTTGTATTTCAACAATTGCAAAGTCCATATATTTAAGTTATGCAAATTTTACTATCTCCACTCCTAACTGTCAATCAAATCAAAATTTTTAGTTAATTTGACTTCTTGAGATCCTACGGATGAAACAAAACTTAAAGAGATAAAAAGCGATAAAAGCGAACTTCCGCCATATGAAATAAAGGGTAATGTTATTCCTGCTACTGGCACAAGTCCTAGGTTCATCCCAATATTAACAGTAATCTGAAAAAACAACATTCCTAAGACTCCCAGTATTAACAATTTTCCAAACTGGCTTTTAGAAGTGACTAAAATTTTAAAACAACGCACTAAGAGAATTGTATAAATAGTTAAAACTATAATACCTCCCAGAAATCCAAATTCTTCGGCTATTGATGCAAAGATAAAATCAGTACGAAATTCAGGTAGAAATTTTAATCTAGATTGAGTTCCCCTGCCTAGCCCACGTCCAAAAAATTCCCCAGATCCAACTGCAATCATTGCTTGAATAACATTATATCCAACCCCTAAAGGATCGCTTTGCGGAGCAAAAAAACTAATTAATCTCTCCTTCTGATAATCATGCAGAAAATGCCATCCTAAAGGAGCCATAATGACACTCAAAAAACCTAAAAGCCCTAGTTTAAACATAGATATATTTGCACCTATTAAAATTAAAAACCAACTAGAAAATATTGTTAAAGCAGTACCTAAATCCGGTTGTTTAATAATAAGACCCAATATAGGAATCATATATAAAAAGCTTAAAAAGATATTTTTCCAATTAGGTAAATTTTTAGACCAAAAATGTGCTAGAAATAGAATCACTACAGGTTTTGCTAGCTCTGATGGTTGAAATCTTAAAATTCCAAGAGGGATCCAACGAATAGCTCCATGAGACTCAAAACCAATAAAAAAAACTACAATTAATAATCCTAAGGTAATAAAGTACAGATATTTTGCTAAAGATTCATAAAACTCGAAGTCTAAATAAGATAGAATCCAATAAATCCCAAGTCCAAGTAAAGCAAATAGCGCCTGCTGAAAAGCGAGCTTAGTATCCGACGATGAGATCACCAGTATTCCAAATGATAATAATAATAACGTAGGGACTGTAATAAAAAGATCCGGCAGAAAAGTTCGTTTATTCATTAACTTTTAAAACTTCTAATTTGTCTCCGAATGTAGCCTCCTCTGTTTGAGTCTCTTTTTTTAACTCTTCCAAAAGTTGATCATCTTCTATTTTAAACGGTAAAACAATTTGGACTTTATCTTTTAATGTTAAACCGAGTTCTTTTCTTTCTTGCTGGATCAATCTGATTAAATCTCGAACTTTACCTTCCACCTCTAGCTCTTTTGTCAGATTAGTATCTATCTCTCCAGAGATAGACTCTCCACTGTTATAAATTACCTTTTTCACATTAAGCTCATCTTTTAATATATCCTCTAAATCCTTATTTAATTTTTTTGGAGAATTATATGTAAAACTTAACAACGGTTGACGCAATTTTATTCCAGCTTCCTTCCTTTTTGCATGACCTATTTCAGATAAAAGTCTAACTTCATCCATCTGTTTCATTAAATCCTCATCTAGTAAATTTTTATCTCCCTTAGGATAATCTTCTAGGTGAACTGAGAGATCTCCAGTTAGATTCTTAAATATCTCCTCTGAAATAAATGGTATAAAAGGCGCTAGAAGTTTAGACAGGGTTACAAGAACTCCATATGAGGTTGCAAAAAAGATATTTCTCATCTCATCTGTAGAACCAGGTCCTACTCTATCTCTCGATCTTCGTATAAACCAAGTAGAAAAATCATTAACTATAAATGATTCCAGCGCTCTGGATGCTGTCATCGCATCGTATTTTTCTAGACTTTGATTGACTGAAAATGTCAAAACTGTGAGACGAGATAGAATCCATCTGTCTAAGGCTGTAAGCTTATCTTTAATATTAGAAGGAGTCATCTCACATTGCCAATCATTCAAACTGGCATAATCGGCTACGAATTTATAACTGTTCCACAAAATTAAATAAAATTTCCGTCTAATTTCATCTGCATATTTAAAACCAAAATTAAGATTATATTCTGGATTTTGAGTAACATAGAGCCAGCGCATTACATCTACTCCAATTTTGTCTGCAGCTTCATTAAATTCAATTGCATTCCCTTTAGATTTATGCATTTCTTCGCCTTTTTCATCTCTTACAGAAGCAAATCCTAAAAGAAAATTAAAAGGATTCGTTCTTTCCAAAGCCGTACTCATCGCGATAAGTGAATAAAACCAGTTTTTAAATTGACCTGGGAAACTCTCTGTCACAAAGCCTGCTGGAAACCATCCCTCAGGCAATGTCGAAAATGGAACAATTCCTGCATCTAACCATGGATTTCCCACATCAGGAATTCTTGAAACTACTTCGTTACACGATGCACATTTAATATTGACTTGATCTATCCAAGGACGATGTGGAGAATGTCCTTCAAATTCTTTAAACCCTGCAACTGCTTTTTCTTTAAGTTCTTCAAAGCTACCAATAACTTCAAAATTTTTACATTTAGGACACTCCCAAATAGGGAGAGACAACCCCCAAAACCTTTTCTTGGAGATTAACCAGTCATGCATATTTTTTAGCCAGTCTAATTCTCTATCCAACCCCCAAGATGGTAACCAATTAATTTTTTTGGCAACCTCTAACATCTGCTCTCTATAAGTCTTTCCAGATTCGTCAGGTTTGTCCATTGCTATATACCATTCATCTACTACTCTCCACACCAACTCTGTTTTACATCTCCAGCATGTAGGATATCGATGTTTATACGACTTGACTATAAAAAGGAATTTTCCTTTATCTTTCTCCTTAAGAAAATTAATAACCAAATTAGGATCTACTTTAGCATTCTTTCCTGAAAGATCTCCTAAACCATCTAAGTAACTTGCTTCTTCATCAATTCCTTCTATAATTGGTAAATTTTCTCTCTTTCCAAGTTGAAAATCTTCTGATCCTGCGCCTGGAGCAACATGTACTAAACCTGTTCCCTCCTCTTCCGACACTGGAAGTATTTGGTCTACTCCTATTACGACTCGATGGTGATAACTTCCTAAAGATTCCTTAACTCGAGACAAATTATCAAATGGCGCTTCATATTCCTGTCCTAAAAGCTCTGCTCCAGAGAATGAAGTTATTATTCCGCTAGTAAGCGGTAGAATATTGTCTTCTTTGAGTCTATCAACTGCTTTCTCCATTATTATCATCACTTCTCCATCAACTGGATATTCGACATACGATTCATCTGGGTTTATAGCTACAGCTACATTAAGCGGAATTGTCCAAGGCGTAGTTGTCCAGACTAAGAGATACTTTTCTTTTGAGTTTTTAAGCGGAAGTTTAAAATAAACGGAGTCATGAGTCAGCTCTTGGTACTCCTCAGTTAATATCTCATGTTGAGATATGGCAGTGCCACACCGAGGACACCAGGGAACACTGTCGTGTCCTTTATACAGCCATCCTTTATTATTTACAACCTTCAAGAAATGCCATATCGCATAGTTATTTTCATCTGATGAGGTATGGTAGGAATTCTTCCAATCCATAAAATAACCAAGCCTTTTAGACTGTTCAGTTTGAATCTGAGAGTATTTTTGAACTCTCTCTTTACAGAGATTAACAAACTTCTCAAGTGAGGAAAATTTATTTCCAGGAATTAAATTAAGTATGTCTTTTTTTGATTTTAATCCCAGCTCCTTTTCAACATTAACCTCAACCCATAATCCTTGCTCATCAAACCCATTCTGAAATCTTTCCGCGTACCCTCTCATATTATAAAATCTCTGCCACAGGTCTTTATAAGTTCTTCCCCAAGCGTGATGAACTCCCATTGGATTATTAGCAGTAATTGGTCCATCAAGAAACGAAAATTTCTTTTCGCTACCATCATTACGATGTAAATACTTTTCAACAATCCCTTCTTTATACCACCATTCGAGAAGTTCTTTTTCCATCTCAACAAAATCTATCTTTGACGGTACCGGTTTTATTTTCATGAGGTTATTCTAACAAAAAAAACAGATTGCTTCCACTTAACGACCCTGACGAAGAAATGCGGGGATATCTAACTCTCTCTCTTCATCAGCGTTCTCCTCAGAAGGTGCTTTATTATCAAATGAAGCGTTGTTCCCTTGAGAATTTAAAGAAGAATCATCGGTCATCTGGTTTGAGTTAAAAACATTTCCCCCATTTGAAACTCTTCCTGGTTGTTGGCCAAATCCAACACTGTTATAAGAAGGGCTTGTTCCATTGGCTACAAATTCTCTAAATTTAGCTCTTGTTTGATCAAATCCTGTAGCAATTACAGAAACCATGATCTGATCTATCTGATCTTCCTTGATAGTTGCCCCAAAAATGATATTAGCATCCGGATCAGCTGCTGCTGAAATAACTCTTGCAGCTTTATCTACCTCATCCATAGTTAAATCTGGACCTCCAACTATATTAAAAAGAACTCCCTTTGCTCCTTCTATTGAGACCTCAAGCAAAGGAGATGAAATAGCCATTCTTGCTGCAATTTCAGCTCTATTTTCTCCTCCTGCTTTACCTATACCCATTAAAGCTGAACCAGCATTCGACATAATTGATCTAACATCTGCAAAATCAACATTAATTAATCCCGGCATAGTTATAAGATCGGAGATCCCTTGTACTCCTTGTCCAAGTACAGCATCAGCCATTCGAAATGCTTCCTGTAAAGTCAATTTTTTATCAACCACTTCAATAAGTCTTTGGTTTGGAATCACAATCAAAGCATCTACCTTATCTTTCAAATCTTCTATTCCTTCTTCTGCTGTCATCATCCTTCTCGTTCCTTCAAATTGAAAAGGCTTTGTAACAACGGCTACAGTCAAGGCTCCTAACTTTTTAGAAACTGCTGCTGCCACAGGAATTGATCCAGTTCCTGTTCCTCCCCCCATACCGGCTGTCAAAAATACCATATCCGCATCTTGCAAGACATCTTCAATCTTCTGGACTGATTCTTCTGCTGCTTGTTTTCCTACTTCTGGATTTCCTCCTGCACCTAATCCTTTAGTTAAAGCTTCACCAATTTGAACTTTGGTTGGAGAAGGATGAGATAAAAGAGCCTGTGCATCCGTATTTATGGCTACAAATTCAACCCCTTGAATTTGCTGTAGAGATATCATCGAGGCTAGAGCATTACTTCCACCACCACCTAAACCAACTACTTTAATTTTTGCGAATTTTTGGACATCAGGCTTTATTAGCATAAAATGAGATATCGGGGTGATTGTACCAATTCAATATTAATTTGTCCACCAAAAGTTTAAGGCAAGAATGATTTAACTAAATCTATTCCTCTTTGAAGCATATCTTTAATTGGTAATCCTTTAGTCAAAACTGGCATATTAAATTGAGCTGGAGAAGCAGATTTTGCAGCATATAAAATAAGCCCTGCTCCTGTTGCATATGAAGGAGAATCTATTTCATCTGTTAATCCAATCATTCCTTCGTTAACTCCAATTCGAGCCGGGTATGCAAGAATATATTTCGCTTGTTCTAAAAGCCCTACAGTTAACGCTCCTCCACCACATATTACCAATCCTGATGGAGTTTGAGTTGCAAATCCGCTTTTTTTGATCTCCTTTCCAACTAGTTCAAAAATCTCTCTTACCCTAGGTCTTATTATAGAATTTACAATCGATTGTTTAGACAGTTTAACCTCCTCGTTAATTCCTAGACCTCTAGTATCCAAAAGTTCTTCTTTAGGTTTGGTATTTACATTTTTTAATGTTCCATTTTTAGCGTCTTTTAAGGCCTCACCCTCTGGCATAACTGGAGTTTTAACAGTCTTTCCTAAATGAAGTTTGATCTTCTCGGCCGATTCAAGTGAAACTCTTAATCCAACAGCTAAATCTGATGTGATATGTCGGGCTCCAATTGGAATAACAGCTGAATAAGCTATTGCACCATCAACAAAGATTACTACATCAGTTGTTTCTCCTCCTATATCAACTAAAGTTACACCCAACTCCTTTTCAGTTTCAGTAAGGACTGAATATGATGAGGCTATTCCTGAGAATACCAGTTCATCGACATTTACTCCTACCAGCCCCATACACTTCACTAAATTCTTCATCGCTGTTGATGAACCAGTTATTATATGAGTATCAGTTTCAAGTCTCACCCCAGTCATTCCCAGAGGATCTCTAATCCCATCTTGCCCATCTACTGTGAATGTTCTAGGAATTACATGAATGATCTCTTCCGATGCAGGCAAGGCTATCGCACGCGCTGCATCATTGACTCTCAATATATCGTTTTCCTGAATTTCACCATCAGGTTTCGCAACAGCCACCACAGCATGAGAATTTGTACTCTTAATTTGAGGACCTCCAATAGAAACATAAACTGAAGGAACAGAATACCCCGCCATCCTTTCAGAAGCTTCTATACTTTCCGTGATCGCCGCAACAGCCTCTTCTATATCAACAACCTGAGCTTTTTTTACTCCTTTTGAAGGTACGGCAGATACTCCTATTAAATTGATTCTTTCATCCTCTCCTACAGATGCTATTAATGTTGATATTTTTGAAGAACCGACATCAACTGCACATATTACTTTATCTTTAGCCATAATTTAATTCAATACTCAACTACCGGTTTATTGAACCTTAAATCAACCCTTTTTATTCTCTTTGAATCTATTTTAGCCTTCTCCAAGATCAATTGTAAAGAGGCGACTTGCCTCAAAATATCTTTATCTAAAGACAACGCCACTTGAATATTACCACTTAACAACAAGTCATGACCAATAATTTTCCCGGTTAAATTATTTCCTATATCTATCTTAGATAAAAAGTGGAAAACCTGTCCGATTGCCATAAATAACTTCGAATTAAGATGGGTACCAACTGCTAATCTCTGAGGTTGTATATAAATTTGAGGAATATTCGATCCATCATCAGGAGAAAACACCACTCCCTGATCATCGACTAAATAAGTTTGAGCTGAAGGAGTCGCTACCTGCCAACTTAATATTGCAGCTTGAGAAGAAGGAGAGCTTTCGATTAGCTGCAACCTTAGCTTGTCTATAGTATTATCGAAAGTACCTACTTTAGCAATTGCTTTTCTACTACTTCCTATGACCTGTAATTTATTAGGAAACTCCCAAATCAAAACGACAGTTTTAAGACAAGGATATAAATGAGTAATCTTTTCTCTTATTGACTGACTCCAAAAGATAAATGGCAAATTATTTTTCGATTGTAATAAATTAGTAATTTGATTTGAATTTACACAATCAGCATTATCTAAATTAACATCTATCTGGCTTATCTTCCAAGGAGCAACTCTTATAACTCCCCCCAAAATTAGGACTAAGAGAAAACCAATAAAAATATACTTTAAACGAATGCGTTTCAATAACTAACCCTTTCTAATTTAGCGATTATAGTCCATAACTTCTAAGGCTAACCTTCTTGCAGCGTCTTCTATTATGACATTAGTAGAATTTCTTGCTCTATGTTTTAGATCATTTAAATCACTTAAGGAATCGTCAA
>DAIDIY010000027.1 GCA_027451625.1 Candidatus Daviesbacteria bacterium
AGCCTTATGTGATTGAGTTTAATGCTAGATGGGGTGATCCGGAAGCTCAAGTATTATTACCAAGCATAAAAACAGATCTTTTTGAATTAGGAATGGCAGTTACAGAAGGAACATTAGATAAAATTAATCTCCAAAGAGATATCAAATCCAGAGTTGTAATAGCTGGAGTATCAAATGGATATCCAGGAGATTACGATTTAATAAAAGGTAAACAGGTTTATGGTATAGAAGATGCCATGAAAGTTGATGGAGTTAAAGTATATGGTGCAGGAATTCAAATTCAGGATAACAGGTATTTTGTAAAAGGTGGTAGAGTCTTTTATATTGTAGGAGAAGGTCGTGATGTCATAGAGGCGAGAACTCGGGCTTATTCGGCCATGTCACTAATACATATTGAAGATAATAATTTACACTACAGAACTGATATAGGTTGGAGAGATGTCCAAAGACGCAGATCAAGGTCCCGTGTAGTTATAGATTATTATTAGCCGTTAGGAATTAATAACTTAGATATTGCCGTTAGTGCACTGTGATGTATTTCTGTAACTGGCAGACTACTATTTATTGTTATAACCGGCATACCTTCAAATGGTTTGAATCTAGATTTTACCTCAAGGTAATTTCTTAGAGTTTTAATGTTGGAATACTCTAATTGGTCAGAGCTTCTTTTTTTAAGTCGTTCTTTAATTTCTTGCTCGTTCCCCAAAACTAAATAAATAATGATTAAAGGAACCTGAGATTCTTCCGCCAGTTTCTTTAGTTCTTGATGGGATACTTCACTAGAATAAGTGGCAACTAGGATTACAGGCTGACCGGACTGAAGAGCCTGCTGAGCGCGTCTATGGTTTTCTTCATAAGCAGCTTTCATTTGGATTCTCTCTTCAGCTAATTTAAGATTATCATGAGTTTTGAAGATCTGATTTCTGGTCTGGTCTATATCCAAAGCGAGCAAATTTGACTCAGATGATAAGATTTTAGCTAAGGTCGTTTTTCCTGCTGCTGGTAAACCAGTAATAGCTATAATTCCTGGTTTATACTGATATCTTTTTTCCCCAGAGATCACACCTTCTGATTGAGGCGTTAGAATAGCTGTCTCAGTTAATGTATTCATGATTGCTTATTATTATAAGCATAAACTTTTTATTTATGTAATATTTTATTCCACAACTTATTATAATAAATATTACAAAATCTGATTAAAGCTAAATAGATAATAAAATTATGTGGAAAAATGATTTTGATAGTTCTCAGCTGGATCAAAATGAAAGTATCTGTACATATATATTAATAACTGCTATAACAAAAGAGAGGCTCTGCTTTAAATTATAAATAAGATATTAGTCTTATGTTTCTTAAAGGTTTGTATATATTACTTTTATTTTCATCTGTGGCTGCGGGTATAAGTACTTTCTATATCGAGGCCAGATATGTCACACCTCCTAGTTGTATAACGCCTGGAATTCCTGGAAGTAATATATCTTCGCCAGAGTTATGCCAGAAAGCACAAGAATCTCAACAAAAAGCACACGACTTATATATACAAAACGTATCGATAATTGCTTTAGCGGGAGCGATTATTTATTTTGTTATCGGTTTTATTATATTTGCCAATGAGCAGATATTTTCCTACGGATTTTTATTAGGAAGTTTGTTTACACTTTTATATAGTCTGTTAAGAGGTTTAAGTAGTACAAATTCAATATATACTTTTGTGATAATTTTCGTTTCCTTAGGAATTGTAATTTATACGGGTTATTATCGTTTCTTAAAGCAGAATAAGATTTAAATAATTTATTTTAATTTGTTATCTTTCCATATAAACTTATATAGTCCAATTTTATCGGGTAATTGATTTAGAAAAGGAATATACGGAAATGCAATAAACAGAAGAATCAAAGTCCCCAAGACCTCGGCTCCGTCTCTGTCTTGATTATCATCGTTTTGTAAAATAGTGTTATCCATAAATCCTAGAGGTGCCAACCACCATGCTCCTGGAGGAAGGACTCCTTTTTCTTCGTGGAGCATTCCGTATTGTTCGGTAGTAATTTTTAATTTATCAGCTTGATCTTCTAATACACCTGTATCTGAAAGAAAACGTAAAGTATAAGTAGGATTATATCCAGAATTTGTTTGGGATCTTAGCGAGGATTCATATAAACCACTTTGAGCCATCCTAATAAGTGAACTGATCAGAGGAATAACCGGGTTTTTAAAATTAGGTAATATATCTAATTTCCCATCTTTATCAAAATAATCGGAGGCTGTTTTTAAGTTTTTAGACTGAAGTTGAGTATTCTCACTGTTAAAATAGTTAAGCATATTTAAAGTATTTTGTTGAATAGCCAAATATTGGATATAAGGTTTTTCTATATAGACTTGTTTGGTATCAAAATTATATGGATCAATATTGTCTAAATAAGTAGCTGTATCTGAATTATGGTCTATTTCGTTAATCAGAGTTTTTGCCATAAGAGATGGATCATCAATAGCTACTTGTGAAATGGTGACTGGTTCAATAAGAGGGGAAGGAAAGATGATAGCTAAAAATATTATTACACAAACAAGGATTAGACCACGAGCAAAAAGGATTGTATGATTTGCTTTTACCATCCGATATTGAAAGTCTTCTTTATAAGGTTTAGCAATTCCACGTAATTTCACTAGCGCATAGTGAAAGAATAAAATTCCGAGTATTAGAATTGGAATAAGGATAATATGAATTCCGTATATTTGAGCATAATTTAAATTATTGATAAATCTGCCTAATCCACTCCCATTATAAAGATCTGCTCCTTGAAGACTCCTCCACTGCGATGAAAAATCATCTCGTAGGACGTATCCGAACTCTGCTTCAACTAAGGCTAAAAAGAACATAAGAGATCCAAGCACCCAGACAAACTGGCGAGGAGGACGGTATCCGCCGGTTAGAAAGACAATTAAGATGTGGAGAATTATAAATACTATAAATGCTTGAGCTGACCATAGATGGATACTCCTTATAAAAACGCCTGTTGGTGTCCTCAACCACCAATCAGGGCCAAAGAATGCAAGGATTATGCCGCTTATTAACAGCATAAAAAAACAGATCATGGATAAAAAACCTAGAGAATAAAATATTTTGTTAGCATAAGAGGGGATAGTCTCAAGCCAAATATTTTTTAATACATACGTTATATCATTATTTTTAATTAGATTTTCCATATGATCTTAATTTTATAGTAGTACTATTTAAAACTTTTGAATAGTAACTTGTTGGACTCAATGGATAAATAGAAAAAACAAAACATTACTATGAAGATAATCCTCTTTGTACCACCTTCTGCATAGGTCAATTTGGATGCTTTTTATCTTTATTGTAACCTCTTCTACACTTCATTCTATTGAAATTTTGTTCTATCATATGATGATTATTTAATCATCTTTATAATTTAATTTATTACTGGGTATATTAAAGATTTAGCATAAAATACTATCAATCTTACAATGAAGTTGTAAAATCTAAAGTATGAGAGCAAAGATATTTGGAGTTATAATTTTTGGAATCGCTTTTGCTTTTGTAGAAGCAGCTGTTGTATTTTATCTTCGCCTCCTATTTAATTTTCAAACTAATTATCCCTCGGAAGGCTATACTGTCCTGTTAAATCTAGGAGTTATGAAGTTTTTAAGTTTTAAAGATGTATTACCTAATCACCTCGTAAATCAAGTAGAGACTTATAGGGAGTTAGCAACGATTGTAATGCTTTTTGCACTAGGATTTTTATCCGGAGAGACCATAAAACAGAGAGTAGGAGCATTTCTTATTTCTTTTTCTACCTGGGATATTTTTTATTATGTGTTTTTACATTTAATTACGGGATGGCCAAAAACCATTTTCGATATTGATGTTTATTTTTTAAATCCAGTTCCTTGGGTAGGACCTGTTATTACGCCTGTTGTGATATCAATCTTTATGTTTATTGCAGGAGTTAGACTCTATCTAGGAAAAAATAAGATCTAATAATTTTTTAAGCTGTAATTATCTGTTTTGTATCCTTTATCTTAATTTTTATATCTTTGATAATTCAATGTTTTCAACTTTGAGGTTTCCTCTATTGCGAAATTTTGATTGCAGATCTTTTCCTATCTCTGTTACCTGCATCCACATAAATGACCAACCCCAAACAATAATTACCCAGTAAAGAGGTATTTTTGCCGGCATAAGAAACCCTGTTAAGGCAAAGGTAGTTGCTACCAACTGAGTTAATGAAGTGGCCAATATTACCTCTTTGCTGGGAAAATATTTAAACCATTTCTCTTTGGTATGAGCAACAAATATTAACATATGGCCGGATACTGTTAATTTTAAAAAATAAGCCGTTTGAATAATGGGCCAGTCTACATGCAAGATGTTTTTCATTATAAAGAATAAAGTTAAGCTATTAAAAACTCCAACCATTCCGAAAATTGTACTTAAAATAAATCTTTGTTTAAAATCAATTTTAGAAGGGTGAGCGGCAGTTTTAACCCGATCAAATGCTAAAGAGATCATTGGTATATCATTTAAAAGAGCGATAACAATAATTTGTAAAGCAGTTAGGGGATAAATTTTATAAAATATTCCGAGTATAGTGATGGTTATAATCAGGCGATAACTCTCAGAGATACGATAAAGAGAGTATGTAAAAGTACGTTCAAATATTTTTCTACTTTCTATAATGGCGTCTTTTATTACGCTGATCCCATTCGATAAAAGAACGATATCAGCGGTTGCTTTAAGGGCAGTGACAGCATTTTTGACTGCGAAACCTACATTAGCTACTTTTAAAGCTGGTAAATCATTTATTCCATCTCCATTAGAAGCGACTGTAAAGAATTTTTTTGCTTTTTGTACTAATTTAAATTTATCTTCAGGTAATATTTCAGCAAAAGCCCCCGTGTTTAAGAAAAAAGATGAATTGATATTTTCCCAATTTGTCTTATCCAAATCCTCTTTTGTAACGATTTTTTCTTCATTTAGGCTTAAACTGTGTGCAATCTGGGCTGCTATAGCACGGTTATCTCCCGTTACCATCGTCACACCAATCCCGCTTTTTCTTAAAAATTGGATTACACTCTTTGCATCTTCTCTGAGCGTATCAGAAAGAGATAGAAGACCGACCAGTTGCATACTCTCCTCTTTGGAGCCTTCGGTGATGGAAACGGCTAAAGTCCTAAAGCCTTCTTTTGCGAGAGATTCTATTTTAGCGGAAAAGTCTTCTTTAGTTTTTCGATCAATCTTGCATAGTTTTAATATAATCTGAGGAGCACCTGTTGAGATTATTAGTTTGTTTTTTGATGTATTTACTGTCATTGTACTTCTCTTTCTCTCAGAATCTGCAGGAATGAAGTCGATTTTTGTAAATTTGAGCGGATCTATATGAAGCGATTGAGCCTTTTCTAAAACTGCCTGGTCTATCGGATTATTGGAATCTGATGAAGCGGAGATGGAGGCATATTTTAAAACATCATCTAGGGCAAACTGATTATATGGGTAGACATTTTGTATAGTTATTTTGTTTTGAGTTAGAGTTCCAGTCTTATCAGTAAGCAAGAAGTTAACATTTGATAGATCTTCTAGAGATGATAGACGTCTTACTATGACATTCTTTTTAGCTAGGTTCAGTACTCCAGATTCAATTATTAATGTCATAACTGTCGGTAAACTAATTGGAATACCTGCGATAACTAAACTTAAATCTAAAGTCAGAAGCTCCAAAGTCGAAAAATTTTGTAAGGAAAAAATGACGCTTAAGATTATTATTGAGATTATGCTTATAATAGTTAAAAATTTAGAGATACTTAAGATATCTTTTTCGAGTAGGCTTTTTCTGGAAACTCCTTCGACAGAGAATAGAGTATTGCCAAAATTAGTATTTACTCCAGTTGCGCTAACTTTTATAACTGCGAGACCAGTTACTAAGAATGATCCTGAATAGACTTTATCATGGACAGCTTTATCTTTTGGCAATGATTCTCCGCTCAGAGCAGCTTCATTAACAGAAGTATGATTTGATTCAATAACTTCTCCATCTGCTGGAATAACTTCTCCCGATGAAAGCTCTATAATATCTCCAGGAACAAGTAAGCGAGAATCAATATAAATCCATTTGTCATCTCTTAAGACTTTAATTTTTTGTGCTAAATTTTCATTTAATTTTTTGATTGCGTTATCTGCTTTACTCTCTTGCCATAAAGCAATCACCAAGTTAAGAAGTAATAGGAAAAGAATAAAATAAAAATCAAATATTTTATTTGTATAAAGAGACAGTAAAGATGCTGCCAGGAGCATTAAAGATATAGGCGATATTAATTTTTTTAAAAATTTTATCGCTATAGATGGATTTTTTTCTGGAATTTCATTAAATCCGTATGATTTTAGTTGTTCTTCAGCTTGATGGGAGGTAAGACCTGAGTACTTCATAAAAAACCTTATCTCCAGTATATAACAGTCTGCAACCTTAAAGATTGTATTGACAGGAGGCTATAGATTATTAGAATAATAAATAAAGGTAGTAAAATAGTAGAAATGAACTCTTTTTTATCATGGAAAAATTTGTTAGCGGTCCTTTTTTTATGTGTCATAGCCATAGGATTGGTAATTGCAATTTGGTTAAGCCAACAAAAACAAGTAATAAAATCAAATGCGACTGGAACTTATTCAGAACAATATGGGGTGATTTCTGGGGGGACTGCTGAGTTTAGCCTTTATGCTTTAAATACAAAAATCTCCGCAGGAGAAGAGATCCCGGTACAAATTAGAATAAAGACAGATACTAATAGCGCTAATCTGTTTGTAGCAAAGATTAGTTTCAATAAAGATCTCTTAGAAGTTTCAAATATCAGTGAGGATGCTCCGTTTATTAAAAATTGGATTGAAAAATATTATGATAACGCATCAGGGCTTATCTCCGTGGTTGGGGGATTGCCTACTCCGGGATATAAAACTTCAGGGGTAAATGAGCTATTTGCGACCATTACTTTTAAGGCTAAACAGTCAGGTACTGCTATTTTGTATTTTAATAACGGATCGGCTGTATTTAGGAATTCAGATAATAAAAATATCTTAGGAAAAGTATCAGATATGGATATAGATATTGGAGGATCTTTAAACTCACCTCTTAAATCAGCTGTTTCTACCCAGACTAATTACCAGAACTCAACTGTATCTCAACTATCTTCTTCTCCAAATAAAAGTCAAACTTCGCAGTCTTGTACAATCACTTCAGTATCATGGAATCAGGTAGCAGGTCCAGTAGTCTCTGGAATACCTGTTGAGATGACTGCTTTATCTCAAGGAGACTGTCAAGGAAAAGTAGGAGAATTTAATGTCTGGAAAGATGGAGGACTGTTTTCATCGACAAAAGTGACCTCTTATCCTCTCACTGCTTATTTTTTTGGCAACCAGGCTCATTCTGAATGGACAGCTCAATACATATCATCCGGATTATTTAATATATTAGGATTACCCAGCTACTACTTTACTGTATCTTTAGGAACTGACTCACCAAGCGTTAGATCATCTACTCCAGATTTAGAAGTAGTTCAAAAATAGCTATTTTACTTCTGATAAGTGCGTCTTACGTAAGAAAAAATATATCTCTTGCAGTGATCACCTTAGTGTTAAAGTTTTGTAACTTAATGCCTTATGCTTACTATTTAAGAATAGCAAGAGGATTAACAGCAATACCGTTATATCGAATTTCAAAATGAAGATGTGGACCTGTGGATCTTCCTGTGGAACCCATTTGGCCGATTTGTTGTCCTTGAGAGACTTGTTCGCCAACTGTGACATAAATATGAGAAAGATGGCCGTAGCGGGTCAAGTATCCATTACCATGGTTAATATCTATTCTGTTTCCATAACCTGTTGTATCCCATCCTGCATATACCACTGTCCCCCCGCTTGCGGCAACAACTGGTGGCTCAGCTGGATTAGGTAAATCTAATCCCGGATGATACCAAGAGAAGTATTGAGATATTCCTACGCTTTGAGTTGGCCAGATAAAAGTAATTCCTCCCGGAGCGGGAAAAGAATTAGTTGGCCACTCAGCATAGTATCCAGAGGTTGGGTGACTTATCGGACCTTGTGGTGAAGAAGACGATGGAGAAGAAGATGGTGGAGGTTCTAGTGCACCATCCGGAACAATTAGTTGTTGTCCTATTTTAAGACTTAGGTCATCAGGTATATCATTAAATGGATAATCTAAAATCGCCTGAGAACTAGCGGAAAATTTTTTGGCTACAGACTCAATTGTATCTCCAGATTTTACAGTATAAGCCACTCCTGTTACCGGAAGAATCTTTAAGCTCTCACCAGGTGTAATAACATCAGATTTTAAATCATTAGCCCATTTGATAGTGTCTGTTGATATATTAAAAGATTGAGCGATAGATGAAAGAGTATCTCCATTTTTAACCGTATAGCTAATGATATCTGAGCGGGGTTTTTGGGAGATGCTAGTATGAGTATCATTAAAAGAATTAATAACTTGATCAGAGTACAGCGTTTGAGAGACATCTGAAAATCGAGGATTTCCGCTGGTTACTCCGGGAAATGATGTTGAAACTATAGTGTTTCCTCCAAATACTCCTGATGTCAAAATTGCAAACGAAGATAAAGCAAGCATGCTTCCCTGCCAGGCTCGTCTTTGGAATAGACCCCTTCGGAACATCAAAATATCAACAATCAAATTCTTCATTGATTCAAAAGAGCGTGCAAAATATAAAACCTTTTTTCGGCTAAAATGAATTAAAAATAAGAGGAATAATTTAATATCTGAAAGAAGATGACGCACTTTTCAGTATTATACAACATATATATAAACAGCAAGCTTGGCTGTCAAATAAAATACTTTTTTCCCTATATAGAAAATAGAGAAATCCTAAATTTACTTCCGGTGTAAAATAATTGATGTTGGATCTACATAAGTAATCTGCCAACCTTCACGCATAAGTTTTTTAATAAAAGGAGTAGTAACAGAACTTAATGATAATAATTGATTAGATCCTCCAGAGCCTTTTTGAAAAAAATATGAAACTTGGCGGTTTCTTTGTATATTAGGCCAAAGAATAGTAGTTATATCGAACTTTGAAGCGAGTGTATTAAAGTCTATTTTTCCTTTTAATAAGGAAACATAATCTAAGAAAGCAGAGCTGCTATCGTTTCCTATTGGCGGATTTTCAACCCAAATAGGC
>DAIDIY010000028.1 GCA_027451625.1 Candidatus Daviesbacteria bacterium
CGAAAGACTGTAAATAATTCCCTTGAAGCTGGAGTTATTTAAAAATTTGATTACATAAATAAATAGAAGGGTATATATAAGATACCCCCAATATCTAAAAGGAATTATAATTCCCGTTAGATCTGAAGGGCTTTGTGGAAGATAGAAAATATGCCAGAAGTTAAAAGCGCTGACGCTTATAAGTGAACTTTTTGAAAATAAGATATGGGGCAGATCGTAAACTAGAAAACCTAATGGATTCTTTTTAGTAAAAACTGTAATTGATAATAATAAAGAAGATAAACCTAAAAGTATTCCAAGACTCATTTGCTTATAATATTTTTTGTGCAGAATTAAGAGATATAAATAATATGGCAAGAATATAAGGACAGTTGGTTTTAAATTAAAAGCAATACTTAAAAGAAGAGGAGAGATAAGAAGATTATTTTTGTAAAGTGCTAAAAATGACAAAATAAGGAAGAAAGTTCCTACTTGATCTGTTTGTCCCCAAAGAGCACTTATATAAATACTAAAAGGTGAGAATAAGTAAAGTGCAGTATAAAAATATCTTTTATTAGAATCAATTTTTTTAGCTAAGAAGAAGATTGTTATTCCTAGAATGATATCTACGGCAATAGGTAGTAATTTTATGGTTACTAAAACGCCATAAGATATTCCTGTTAATGCATAATCTTTATTACCAAACCAATTTAGAAAATTAAAATACCATAACAGATGAGAAGCTCCCAAATGATGAACTGCTATAAATACTCCCAGATTTGAAAAAATCCACATTAAGTAACTATGAATCCAATAACTTATTCCATACCAGATGCTAATAAGCGGTGGTTGATTTGGCCATTCTCTTACTGCCCAAACATTCTCACTATATAAACCAAGAAAACCTTTTAGAAAAATTCGATAGCCCCAAGCCGCTTGTTCTACAATATCATATTGTATAAATTGCGAAACAAGTATTAAGCGTATAATTAAAGCGACTGCTAAGATGACATAGATATTTTTTGTTATAAATTCTTTTTTCACAGAAGTTAGATAAATAGATTAGTTTATTTATATATAAAACTAAGTTAGCATATAAATAAGCAATCTAAAATAGATACACTTATATCTATAATAATTCGTTTTATGGTAACTTTTAGTTATAATACATGGAAGAACCATTAAAAAATAGTAAAAAAATAAAATGACTTTTAATTACTCTAAAATAAACATTTTAATATTAGGATTTATTATTATATGTGCTGCTCTTTTACGCTTAAATGCTTTAAGCAAAGTTCCGCCTGCTTTATTTGGAGATGAAATAGATGTAGGATATCAAGCATATTCCTTATTAAAAACAGGTAAAGATATGGAAGGAAGGCCTTTACCTTTTTTTGTTCGTTCAACTGCTGAATATAGAGCTCCGCTTTTTATATACTCAGATGTTCCATTTATAGCTATTTTCGGACTAAATGAATGGGGAGTTAGATTGTCAGCAGCTTTTTGGGGTTTAGTCTCAATATTAGGACTATATTTACTAGTTAATACACTTTTTGATACAAAAGTAGCACTTATATCTTCAGCGTTTATGGCAATCTCTCCTTGGAGTATCCAATACTCACGAGCAGCTTTCGAGGTAACTATGCTCATATCTTTTATCATCTTTGGTATTTATTTTTATCTTTTGGGTTTAAAGAAAAAATATCTTCTTCCTATTTCGGCACTTCTTTTCGGATTAACTCCCTACATATATAGTACAGCAGATGTTTTTGTGCCTCTTTTGATACTAATTCTTTTAATAATTAACTTTAAAACCATAAAGGATGCTAAAAGATGGCTTACGGTAGCCTTACTGGTTATATTTTTGACATCACTTCCTGCTTTTTGGTATGTCTTGCGCGGACAAGCAAGCCAAAGATTTCAGCTTGTTAGCATATTTCAAGACAGTGTACTTTTAGATAAGATTGATTTAGCTAGAAAAGGAGAGATATATTATAAAACTGATGGTACTAAAGTAGTGATGAATGGATCATCGGAAAAAGTTTTTTATAATAAACCGGCAATCTTCTTACAAGTTTTTATTTTAAACTATTTAAGAGCTTTTTCTCTCCCATTTTTATTCAGTCAAGGTGATCCTAACTTACGACAATCTATTCAGGAGATGGGAGAACTATACTTTGCGGATCTTTTATTTATCTTAATAGGTATAAGGGAACTGTTTGTAGACAGGAATACAAGGTCTAGGCTATTGATACTTGGTTGGTTACTGATTTCTCCAATACCTGCTGCTTTAACATTTGATGGCGGATTTCATGCAACTAGATTATTTTTAATGCTACCTCCTCTTATGATACTTTCCGCCTTAGGAGCAAAGTATTTTTTAAATCAGAAATTTTTGATTAAATGTATAGGAGGATCGATAGCATTACTTCTTGTTATTAACTTCATTTTTTATCTGCATAGATATTATTTACACTATCCAATAGAAAGTTGGAGATTCTGGCAGATAGGATTTAAAGAATCAATGACCTATATCGCAGATAATCAAAATAATTTTAATGTAATAGTTATGAATAATACTTATGAACCCGCCTTAGAGCGTTTTCTGTTTTATGATAAGTTCGATCCTGCACTTTTTCAATCTCTATATCATGGAGAAAAACTCATCAAAGATATTATTCCTGGAGTAACCGGATTTAATTTGGGTAATAAGTTCTACTTTGGAACTTTAAGCGGACAATATAAAGGAGCAGAAGCTTTTGAGAGAATTATGAAACCAGGAATGCTGTATTTAGCATCAGCTCGTGATGAAACTGGAGGACAAATTTTGTCAGGAGAATACTCTGATTTTAGAGTCGCAAAAACTGTGTATGATCCTTTGGGTAATCCGATCTTTTATTTACTAGAAGGTAAATAACAATGGAAAAAAAGGGCTCATTATTTTTTTTATTTTTAATTTTACTAATTGCGACATTCTTGAGGCTTGCTTGGATCGGTAAAATCCCAAGTGGTGTTACAGGTGATGAGATCCAACAGGGGTATACGGGATATTCAATTTTAAAGACAGGACACGACGAATGGGGAGATTTTCTCCCAATAAATCCACGAAGTTTTGGAGATTATAAACCTCCGCTGTATGCTTATTCAACGATCTTGCCTGAAATGTTTTTGGGACTTAATATTGTCGCTGTAAGACTGCCATCAGCAATAGCAGGAATCCTTACGGTGTTTGTTACCTATCTATTGGCACAAGAGCTCTTTAAAAATAAAGTTGTCTCCTTACTTGCAGCTTTCTTTTTAAGTATCTCTACCTGGCATGTTTTTTATTCAAGGGTAGGCTGGGAGTCAAACCTTGGCCTTTTCTTATCTGTTTTAGGTTTATATCTTTTTATAAAATCTTTTCAAAAACAAAGTTTTATTATCTGGTCAGCCCTATCTTGGGGTTTAGCCCTTTTTACATATCATTCATATAAAGTATTTATTCCTCTACTCGTTCTAGCAGTCATATTTTTTTATAGAAATCAACTTCTTAAAATTAATAGATCAAAATTTTTGGCAGGAGCCTTATTATTTACATTTTTTGTTTTACTAACTGCTTACAGTTTTGTTTTTGCAGGAGGTGGAAATAGAGCATCTTCAGAATCAATATATAATCAGGGTTATGTTAGCAATTTAAGAGATATTCAAGTAGAGGACACATTGCCTAATCCTTGGAATCGGGTTATAAATAATAGGATAGATTTTTTAGTAACTCAGGCTTTACAAAACTATTTAGGATATTTCTCGACGACTTTTCTTACTTCGCCTTTCAGATCAGATTCAACTTTGTTTAATATTCCAGGAAAAGGTGTCAGTGGAATCTGGTTGGTTCCATTTTGGGTTTTAATAGGATTTATACTGGGTCTTTATTATATGATAAAAGAGAAGATCCCCGGTTGGCAGGTTATATTAGCTTGGATATTCTTTTCTCCTATCCCTGCATCCTTAACTCAAAACTACATGCATGCTCAAAGATCTGAAAGTCTATTATATGTGTTTCCTCTTTTGGCATCTTTTGGAACATATCGTTTCTTAATATATATTAAAAATATAAGATACAAAATAATACTCGGCTTAGCCGTTGTCTGGCTTGTATTATGGGGGTTTATTAAAGATACTGACTTTTACTTATTTCATGAGTTTCAGCGACCATTAGGGGGAATGAAATATGGTTATCAACAAGTAGTCGATTATGTCATTGCACATCAGAGCAGCTATAGTAAAATTATTTTTACTAAATCTAATTCTGAGCCTCAGGCTTTTGTAGCTTTTTATTCACGAATGGATCCAAAATACTATCAAAGCCAATCTCAAGATTGGAAGTATTTTGAAACTGATGGTCTCGCTTTTTTGGATATGATTGATTTCTCGTTAGGAAAGTATACTTTTAAAAATATAGATTGGAATAAAGATTCTAAAGTAAAAAATGCTTTAATAGTTGGAACCAGTGATGAAATTCCAGCAAATATTCCCCTAAAGTTTACTTATACCTACGATCCTGCAAAAGTTTATTGGGAGATAGTTGATACAAATAATCTTAAGTGAGATGAAAGATTTTAAACAAACTTATATCAAAATATTTAAATCTAACCTTGCGGTGATTGCTTTAGTTTTAGTTTTAACTATCCCCGCGATCGTTGATACTTTAAAGCCTGGTTACTTCCCGATGCATGATAATTTACAAGTTATGAGGCAATCTGTAATGCAAAAATGCTTCCAAGATTTTCAGATTCCATGCCGCTGGTCTTTAGATATGGGATATGGGTATGGATACCCTATTTTTAATTATTACCCACCGTTTCCATATTATCTTGGAGAAGGATTTAAACTAATTGGTTTTTCATATGTCAAAACGATTAAAGCTTTATTTATCTTAAGTATTTTACTCTCAGGAGTAGGGATGTATCTTTTAGCAGCTGAGTTTTGGGGTAGGGTAGGAGGGGTGATCTCAGCTGTTTTTTATATTTACGCACCGTACCATGCTGTTGATGTTTATGTTAGAGGCGCGATGAATGAAGCTTGGGGAATAACTTGGTTTCCATTTATTTTATTCTATATTTTTCTATTAATAAAAACAAAAGAAAAGAAATATATTATTTTGACTGCAATCTCTTCTGCTTTCCTGATGCTTTCTCATAATCTAATGTTGATGATTTTTGTTCCTGTAGCTATTACTTGGGCGATCTTCTGGTTTATAATTTACTTCAAGAAAGAAACGATAAGAAATTTGATATTTGCAGCTCTTTGGGCATTAGGATTATCTTCTTTCTTTACGATACCTGTTTTATTCGAACAAAATTATGTCCATATTAATACTTTAACTGAAGGATATTTTAACTATTTAGCTCATTTTGTCACTTTAAAACAATTATTTTTAAGCTCGCTTTGGGGTTATGGACCTTCAATTTTTGGTCCTAACGATGACTTGAGTTTTAGTATTGGAATACTTCATTGGATATTTTCACTCTTGAGTATCGTAGTTGCGGTATTAATTTTTAAGAAATCAAAAAAGATGTCTCTGCTCCTTATCCTTATGTTTTTGATTAGTTTAGGAGAGGTCTTTATGACCCATCAAAGATCTTCATTTATCTGGAATCTGCTACCCCCTCTACAGTTTTTACAATTTCCCTGGAGGTTCCTATCTACTGTGACACTTACAACCTCATTTCTGGCAGGTAGTATATTTATTATTATTCAAAATTTAAAAGTTAAGTATTTATCGGTTATAGTAGGCAGTATCTTAGTAATAGGGTGTATATTCTTATATCAAAATGATTTCCATTGGAAAGTTCACTGGTATTGGATGAATGACAAGGTTCAGTTTTCAGGAGATGTTTGGTTACAAGCAGTGAAGGGTGGAATTTATGATTATTTACCGATCTCTGTTCCTATTGCTCCTGGAGGTCCCCCCAATGGCAATGCGGAAATTGTTTCAGGACAAGCTGTAATCTCCACAGCTTTCAAAAACTCTGTCAAACAAGTATATATGGTTAATGCAAATAAACCATCGATCTTTCAACTCAATACTTACTATTTTCCAGGATGGACTTATTTTTTAGATGGAGCAAAAGTATCTGCTGATATTAAAAGTGATCATGATTTAGGACGTCCTCGTTTCCTCATCAGGCAGGGAACCCATAAGCTGGAGGCGGTTCTTTTCGATACATTAGATCGAAGACTTGCGAATATATTCTCATTGATATCTTGGATGATTTTAATAATGAGTCTTTTTTTCTATTTTAGAAGGCAGACAGCCTCTGCTATACTAGCTAAATTCAAAATAAATAAATTAAAATTTTTAATTAATTTTAAATAAAAAGTGAAAGTTAATAAACTAATACCTCTTATTCTGTTATTGTTGATACTTCCTTCATTTATAGGTATTCTAAGACATGGTTCTTTCCCCATACAGGATGATTTACAAGCATTTCGTATCTATGAGATGGGGCAATGTTTTACTGATTATCAATTTCCATGTAGATGGGTTCCTGATGCAGGATATGGATATGGCTATCCCTTGTTTAATTATTATTCACCTAGTGTCTATTATTTAGGAGAGTTAATCCACCTGTTAGGATTTCAGATAGTAGATACAGTAAACATTTTGTTTGTTTTAGGTTTTTTAGCAGCTGGTTTCTTTATGTATTTTTTTCTGGAGAGTTTATTTGATTCTTTTTCAGCTCTAGTTGGGGCAGTTTTATATATATATATTCCCTTTAGAGCTGTAGAAGTTTATGTGCGCGGTTCCTTAAGTGAATTTTGGGCTCTAGCTTTTTTCCCCTTAATCCTTTGGTCAATTAGTTTATATCTGAAAAAACCTGTACTAAAAAATATGCTTTTTATCTCAATCTCAATCTCGCTGTTATTACTAACTCATAATTTAATGTCGATGATCTTTGCTCCGATCATAGTTATATGGACTATTACTGAGTTTCTTTTGAAGAAAACTTCATGGAAAATATTACCGGGTCTTTTGTTAAGTGGAATATGGGGTGTAGGTCTTGCCTCTTTTTTTGTACTTCCAGTCGCTTTTGAAAAACAATATGTCCATCTTGAAACTCTACTTGGGGGATATTTTGGCTATCAACAACATTTTGTTACCATTTTTCAACTATTTATCTCTAACCATTGGGGGTATGGATCATCAAAATTGGGACCGAATGATGATTTATCTCTATCCGCAGGACAGGTCCAGATAATTATGGCAATTTTGGCATTCATTTTAGCTGTTGTTAGTTTTAAAAGAAAACAAAAGCTTGCCTTGACAGTATTTGTTATTGGAATATGTGAGGCAATAGTTTTGTTCTTAATGCATGAGAAATCATCGTTTATCTGGCAAAAGATTCCTTTTTTGGCATGGCTTCAATTTCCATGGAGATTTTTAGGGATAAGTAGCTTTCTCTTATCGCTTCTTTCCTCTGCAGCGGTGTTTTTAATTAAATCTCCTAAATTTAAATTTACGGTAGGATTTTTGGCTATAACTTCAGTATTTATCTTACACCTAGAGTTTTTTGCTCCTAAAAATTGGATTGTAATCTCAGATTCTCAAAAGTTTAGCTCGGCATCATGGGAAAGACAGCTGACTACGAGTATTTTTGATTACCTGCCAATATATGCAAAGCTTCCTCCTTTGACAAAAGCTCCAAATACTCCTGAAATCTTGAACGGTAATTTAGACATTAACTCATTTATAAAAGGAAGTGATTATCAAATTTTAAATTATAATGCTAAAGATCCTGTTCTAATACGTATGCCTCTTTTTGATTTTCCAGGCATGAAGGTCTTCATAGACGGCAGTCAGATTCACCATACGCATAATAATTGCCAAAAGGAAAAATTTTGTTTAGGGTTGATAACTTTCAGAGCACCTTCAGGTAAACATATTGCACTAGTGAAATTAGAAGATACTCCGATTAGAATGATAGGTAATATTGTAAGCCTTATCAGTTTAGGGTTTTTAATTATTGCCTTCTTTGTCTCTAAGCGATTGTCTTACTTTATACCTAAATTATGATTCAAAGAGTCTCGATGAATTTTAAATCAGCAAAGTTTGTATTGCTGCTCACACTTTTAACTTATCCTGCTATTGCAGCATTATTAGTCCATGGATTTTATGGTGCTTCCGATGATATTCATATTGCTTGGCTTTTTGAAATGGACAGGGCCCTCAAAGCCGGAGAATTTCCCCCGCGGTATGTTCCTGATTTAAGTTTTGGATTTGGATATCCTTTATTTAACTTTGTTTTTCCGCTCCCTTTTTATGTGGGAGAGATTTTCCATTTATTCGGTTTAAGCTTTGTTGCGAGTATTAAAGCTGTTTTTTTACTGAGCCTTTTAGTCTCGGGATACACGATGTATTATCTTCTAAGATACTTCTTAAATGAGTGGATGAGCTTGGCAGGAGCATTGATGTATGTTTATACTCCATATAGATCAACAGATACATATGTCAGAGGTGCTTTAGGCGAGGCAGTTGCATTTGTTTTTTTCCCCTTAATAACTTTATCTGTTATTAAAATCACCGAGGAAAATATATTTTTTGATAGAAGGGTTCTAAAATGGATAGGTTTAGGAGCTCTCTCACTCGCAGGACTGATATTATCGCATGATATTGCATCATATATGTTTATGCCTTTTATTTTATGTTTAGGACTTACTCGAATTTTATTAACCTCCAAAAAAGTAAATATTATTTCTTTAGGAGTAATGTTTGTACTAGGCCTTTTGGGAAGTATCTACTTTTGGCTTCCAGCACTATTAGATAGTCGGTTAATGAAATATGATACGGTATTCGATTTTTTTAATCAGTTCCCGACAATATTACAGCTTATTACACCTTATTGGGGATATGGAGGAGCAATAGTTAAATATAGTGGGGGAATGTCATTTTTTATCGGTCATCTTAATTTATTGATTTTTCCAGTTGCGATCATCGGATTTTTGTTTTTAAAAAATAATTTTTCTAAATCACAACTGATAATTTTATTCTGGGTTGTATTATCGATACTCTTCTCATTTTTTATGATGAATTACCGATCAACTTTTATATGGAATACTGTTCCGCTATTACCTTATTTTCAGTTTCCATGGAGATTTTTGATGATGACAACTTTTTTATCTCCGCTACTTCTTATTGTTATTGCTAAATTTAAATATAATAAAGTTATTGCTATAGTTTTGGGAGTTGCGGCTCTTTTTATTAATTATTCTTTCTTCCATCCGCATGATTTTTTAGGAAGGACTGATGCTTATTATATAAATAGATATATCCCAGTCCCTGTAGCAAGCGAGGCTTATAAACAAACTAAAGAAGAATATTTAAGATTACCATTAAATACACAAGTTAGGCCTGATAAAAATTATCCGCGTATCTTTAATGATTCAGATGCTGTAATTAACCTAACTAAGATAAATTCGATGGATTCTAAATTAGAATTATCTTCTGCTGGGGGTGTCACTTTAAGTTATAATAAATATTTTTTTCCAGGATGGAGTGGAGTCTTAGATGGTAAAAGTATCTCTCTTCAGCCGGGGAAACCGTTCGGCCAAATTACTGCCACGATTCCTCCCGGGAAACATATCTTAGATATTAGTTTTTCTGAAACTCCTTTTAAAATTTTACTTGATGTTTTATCCTTAATCGGACTTATTGGGGGATTTATGTTGACTGTAAAGTCTCAATTATTTATTAATCCCAAATGAAGCATAAATATATTATTTTAGCCTGTATTTTTATCTTTGCTTTACTTCTTAGAGTAATTAATTTAAGTGGACTTCCACCTAGTCTTAACTGGGACGAAGTAAGTCATGGATATAACGCTTATTCTATTTTAAAAACAGGACGAGACGAATGGGGTGAATTTCTTCCTCTAGGAAATTTCAGAGCCTACGGAGATTATCCACTCCCTCTTTATATGTATTTATCGATGCCTTTTATATTAAGCTTGGGCCTTACAGCTTTTGCCATTCGTTTACCGTCTGCTCTTTTAGGATCTCTTTTGATTCTAGTAATCTTTTTTTTAGCCAAGATTATTTCTAAGAATGATAAACTTGCTCTTTTAGGATCTCTTTTGGTTGCAATCTCTCCTTGGTGGGTAATGACTAATCGGCAGGTAATCCAATCAACTCCCGCAGTATTTTTTATTGCACTTGGTTTAACTTTGTTTCTATATGGAGTTGGAAAGAAAAATTGGAAGGTTGTTCTCGGTTCGATATTTATAGGTCTCTCAGCATATGCTTATCATAATACTAGAATAATTGCGCCTATACTTAGTCTTTTTTTATTATTCTTATTTAGAACTGAACTATTAAAATCAAAAAAGTTTTCAGCAGCAGTTGTAACTATTTTTCTAATATTTTATTTACCTCTGATTCCTATTTTGACTGTTGGAGGAGGAGCAGCTCGAGCTACCTGGGTGGGTATCTTAGATCAAGGGGCGATTAATAGAATTGACCAAAGCAGAGGAGCAAGCAGTCTACCTCCTTTAGTAAAACGGCTAGTTTACAATAGAGTAGTTTATTTTACCGAAACTGCTGCTAAAAATTATTTGGGTTATTTTAGTCCTACATTTTTGGGTTTTGAAGGAGGGACTCAATATCAATTTAGTGTTCCACATTTCGGAGTAATCTTTCCTTCAGAGTTGTTGTTTTTTTATCTGGGGCTGATTTATCTTTTTTTAAATTTTAAAAAAATAGATAAACTAAAAAAGACTATTTTATTTTTTATCTTAATTGGTCCAATCCCTGCAGCAATCACTCGTGATCCTTATCAAGTAGTCAGATCAACTGCAATGATACCTGCTGTTTATGTTATTGAAATTTTAGGTTTTGGAGCTATTGTAGGTTATCTGCATAGAAAGAAAGTCTATATCTATATTATTTTTATTATATTTTTTGTATTTTTGTCGCTCCTTTTTGTAAGATATAACTATGATTTTTGGAATATTTATCCTAAACAGTATTCAGAGGCCTGGCAATATGGATACCAACAAGCGATTTATTATATAAAAGATCATCAAATGGAATATCGAACTGTAGCGATGACTAAAGCATATGGAGAACCGCATGAGTTCTTATTGTTTTTTATGAAATATGATCCTCAAAGTTACCAACATGATCCAAACCTGGTAAGATATGAGAAAAGTAATTGGTTCTGGGTCGATGGATTTTCAAAGTATAAATTTATAAATGATTGGCAAGTTAAATCGAAGATGAAGAATGCTCAAGATACTCTTCTTATTACAACGCCGGGAAATTACCCTGAGGGAGCAAGGCTTTTAAAAACGATTAATTTTTTGGATG
>DAIDIY010000029.1 GCA_027451625.1 Candidatus Daviesbacteria bacterium
TATTATAATAAAAGCTATTTCTTCCGGTATTAATCTTTCTGCCAAGGTAGACGAGCATTCGGTTTACTAAACAGCTGTGCATCCATAAAAGAAATTAAAATTCCACCAGCTAAAAATACTAACAGATTGATTCCTGTTATATTTGATCCAAAAGGTGATACGAGATAACTTGTTTGATTTGCTAATCCTAGGAATAAAGATCCTATTATTATGTTAACGAATCCCCACACTATATTTAAATATGGAGAAGATATTCGCTTAAAAGGAGTCATATGGGTTTGTCCAGTTATACCTTTGACCAGATGTGGAATAGAATTAAAAGTGAATAACCCAGAAAAAAAATAATAGATTAAATTCATATAATTTTATCACCTCCTTGTTATCATTTTTATGATATTATTAAATTTATAATTAAGATATAAGCAGTTTGTCAAGTATATAGAAATTGACCTTAATTAGAATATATATTACAATGTTATAGGTTATGATTGGCATAGAACAAAATTCAGGGGAATTAAGTACTGATTCTCTAATAGGAAGAGTAAAGGATTTTTTACCTTATTTTTTAAAAAGAACGCGGCTCCAGAAAGTTCTTGATGGTAATAGTATCAGTAATATACAAAGAGCAGCAGATATCTTAGCTGAAGGAAAAGTAATCATTATGAATATGGGGGGAGTTCAAGGATTTGTTGTTGATGGTTCAAATCGAAAAGCGATAGAGAGAGTAGGAGAGCTTAAAGAAAGAAACATTTATGAAAATCCCTTAGTAATCGGAGCGAGTACTGCTGTTAGAAATGAGTTAGTGGATTTTGAGAAGATGCCTGATTCGATGAAAATACATGATCCGAGGTCCTACGATATTCCGCATTTTTTTATATTCCCGATTAAAGAAGGAGCTATTCCTGAGGGAGTTGGAATGAAAGATTTGATATGGGGAAGAACTGCACCTATTTATTGGAATAATAATGATTTGTCATTAATGGCTTTAGAATATGCATTAAAACAAAGGAATGAATCAGGTTTTATTGCAGGTTCTTCTGCAAATAGACATGGAGAGGATCCATTGCGTACAGCAGAGGAGGCTCTCAATCAGTTTGGAAGAGGATCAAATTCAGTTTCGCTTATTTTAGCTGATTATTATTTAGAAAATAGTATGGAAGGGGGAGTTTCTCATATAATATTTGGTTTGGATAAGGAAGGTAGACTAATCCCTACTAGGCCCGGTCAAATTGAAGCAGAAAGTTACAGACAAGTATATCCAAATTTATACATCCCATCTACATGGAAAGATCATCCTAAATCTCGACGAGTTAATTTAGAAGAATTCAAAAGTAAGAGATTTCCTTTAAAAAGCAAAAATGATTAGATAGAAGTTATCCTGCCTGTTAAGGCAGAAGCAGCTACTATCATAGGATTAGCAAGGTAAGTATAACCTTTTCCAGTTCTCCCATAAAAGTTTCTATTGGTGTCTGAAATCATTATCTCTCCCATTTTAGTAGAACCTGGACCTGCCCCCATACAAGCTCCACATCCGGGTGGTAGTATCTCTGCACCTGCGTCTCTTAAAATTTCTAAGATTCCCATCTGCTCTGCTTGTCGTCGAATGGTTTGTGAACTAGCTTGAACATACATTCTGGTACTTGGGTGAACTTTGTTACCTCTCACTATTTGAGCTGCCTGCACTAAGTCTGTAAGTTTACCTCCTGCGCATGAACCCAAATATGCTATATCAATAGGTATGTTCTTTGGAAGACGAGAGATTGGAATAGCGTTTTGTGTATCTCCTGGTAATGAAACCATAGGCTCAATAGAAGAAAGATCAATTTGATATTTTTTATAAAAGTGTGCATTCGTATCACTATAAATTACATTTGGGAAGATACTGTTGCGATCAAACCCATGTCGTTGCCTTAGAAAATCAAATGTATGTCTATTAGGTGAAATAATTCCGGTCCAACCTTGTCCTTCTATAGACATGTTTGCCATTACGATTTGTTCGTCAAAGGGAAGGGTATGAGAATCTAGTCCGGGACCGTTAAATTCAAAAACTCGATTGCTACCTAAGAGTTTAACTTTAAAATCGTCCATACT
>DAIDIY010000030.1 GCA_027451625.1 Candidatus Daviesbacteria bacterium
ATTTTCAACCCAAATAGGCATTCTTCCATCTACAAAGACTTTTTTTTGCGGATACTTCCATATTAAATATCCTCCCCAGCTGTAAGAAGAAAATATATTACCCTTAGGTTGATTCTGTTTTAGATATCCAATTGCATTTTGCGGATAGAAAAAGCTTGGATTCATAGAGTACGCATTTTTGAATGTAGCTTTTGCGTGAGCAGCAAAAATCGTAACGAAAACAAAGATTAAGATAATATAACCCCAAAAAGCAGATAAAGATTTTATTTTATTTAAGTATTTAATGTAAAAAAGTTTTATTAAATATGCAAATACCGGCAGTGCAAATAATTGCCAAAATGGGATCTGTTTTTTACTAAATAGAGCCAAATAAAGCAGTAGGAAATAGAAAAATATCTCAAATAGATTAACTTTTTTCCAAAAACGAATTAAAAGGATAAGGGATAAAATTAAGAAAAAAGATTGATCCAAAAATAAATGAGTATAACTAGGAGTCCACTCGTCAATGAACTCTCGGAGCGTAGGACTTGAAAATGTTATCCAGATCTCTTTCCAGAGATTTAGATTATATGGATTAATAAGTGTCAAAATTATTGATAGGAATAATATGATTGTGTTTGTAACATCTAATTTTTTCTCGGAGAATGTCTTAAATGCTATAAATCCTCCAAAAAGACCAATTCCTGCGGCAAATCCTCCATGCATATTAGCCCAAAGCATAAACATCGCAGGGATAATAAATTTCCATTTACTAAATATTTCTTTATTGCTTAATATTCGAATTAAGACAGCAAAGAACAACCAAGATACAATTTCAGCTCTAATACCTGGAAAAGAAAGTATAGAGCTTGCCAGAGTAAGGGGGATGATTGAGGCTATTTGAAACTCTTGAGGTATAACTATATATAAAGATAAAACAACAAAAAGAGCAAATATCATCGCCAAACCGATAGTTCCTGCAAGATGATAACCTTTGGCGATCAAAAGATCAGTCAGCCATTCATGATCTATGTACTGATAATGAGGCATAGAGTATGAGAAGGGATCAGAGATTGGTATTTTAGACTGGGAGATAACTTGTCCCATTCTAATATGCCATCCTAAATCAGGATCTATATATAAACTTCCATATAACCAAAAGGTAAAAAAAACTATTATTAGTAAACAATAGAAGATTAATCTAAAGACTGTTTGCTGTTTGTTGATGGTAAACATTTTATTTTATATCCGATATTATAATAAAGTTTAGCTTTTATTAAATCTGCATTTTTAATTAATGTTAATTTAGACAACAGGTTATGCTAAGTTTAGTTTTTATAGAAATTATAGTAAAATATATATGTAGTGAAGAAGTAAAGTGTTATTGATCCTATAGTTTGACTTGAAGGCTATTTTAACGTTATAATTCTTCTAAATTACCAGCAATATATTTTAGAGTAGGGAAGATACTTTATCCAAATTTAAATAAATCCCAAACTCATAAAAAAAATTATGATAGACATTAGAAATGTTGCTATTATTGCTCACGTAGATCACGGTAAAACCACATTAGTGGATGCTTTATTGCGTCAATCTAAAGTAAAGCTAGATAAGGAAGTAAGTCAAAGTAATGATTTGATAATGGATTCAAATGATTTGGAACGTGAGCGGGGAATAACTATTTTTTCAAAAAATGCCTCGGTTATTTGGAATGGGACTAAGATAAATATTATTGATACTCCAGGGCACGCTGATTTTGGCGGAGAAGTAGAGAGAGTCTTGAAAATGGCAGACGGGTGTTTGTTGCTTATCGATGCTAAAGAAGGTCCAATGCCTCAGACGAGATTTGTTTTAAAAAAAGCTTTAGAGATGAAACACAAAATCATTGTTGTTGTTAATAAAATTGATCGTGAAGATGCAAGGGTGGATTTTGTTGTAAATAAGACTTTTGATTTATTTTTAGAATTAGGAGCGGATGAAGAAACTGCTTTTTTCCCAGTTATTTATGCTTCAGGAAAATTAGGAAAAGCAGGTAAAGAGGCTGATATCTCTAAAATGGTTGATATTACTCCCATATTTGAATCGATATTAGAATATATTCCAGCACCTCAAAGAGATATAGAAAAACCTTTACAGATGCTTGTAACTACAATCTCGGGTGATAATTTTAAGGGGAGAATTGCTACAGGTAAAATTCTTTGCGGAACTATATCTTCAGGAGAAGATATCGCTCATATCAACCACCAAGGTGAGATTAAAAGATGCAGGGTCACATCACTTATGACATATGAGGGGTTAGAAAGAGTTGATGTTGCAAAAGTTGAGGCTGGTGATATCGTGGCGGTAGGAGGTATCGCTGATGTAACTATTGGAGATACCATTGCTGATGTTGCCAATCCTAAACCTTTACCCGTAATTGATATTGAACAGCCGACTGTTAAGATGACATTCTCTGCGAATACTTCTCCATTCGCTGGACGTGAAGGTGTATTTAAGACTTCACGTCAAGTAAGAGATAGGCTCTACAAAGAGCTAGAAACAGATGTCGCTTTAAGAGTAGAAGATACCGCAAAAGGGGATTGGATAGTCTCCGGCCGTGGAGAGCTTCATTTAGCTATTTTAATTGAAAGGATGAGAAGAGAAGGTTATGAATTTCAAGTTTCTAGACCTCGTGTAGTTGAGAAAATTATTGATGGTAAGACGTTTACTCCTTATGAGAAGGTTTTAATTGAGGTGCCAGATCTTTATTCTGGGATAGTAATGCAGAAGATGGGAGAGAGACACGCAGAGATGTTAGATATGAGAAGTGATGATGGAATAACAATATTTGAGTTTATAGTTGCAACAAAAGAACTGTTTGGTTATAGGAGTGAGTTCCTTTCAGATACGAGAGGACTAGGTATTATAAATGTTACATTCTTAGAATATCGAAAAGACGATGGAGTAAGATATGAGCGGAAACAGGGATCTTTGGTAGCGTTTGAATCTGGATCTACCAGTTTGTATGGGCTCCTTGCTGTACAAGATAGAGGAGTATTATTTTTAAATCCGGGAATAAGCGTTTATAAAGGAGAGGTAGTGGGTCAAAATTCGCGGTTTGGGGATATAAGGGTTAATGTGTGCAAAGAGAAACAATTAACAAATCATAGATCAAAAGGAGAAGGTGTTTCTGAACACTTCAATTCTCCAAAAATAATGGATCTAGAGGATGCTTTAGGATATATTGATGATACTGAATTAGTCGAAGTAACTCCTAAAAGCGTTAGAATTAGAAAAATTATCTTAGATGAAGCTGAAGAGAAGCGATTAATGTCTCAAGGATTAAAAGAAAGAACCTCTAACTAGTCCCACTCAAATTTACTTCTAGAAAATTCCTAAACACACTCAGATTAGAGGTTTCAGGTCTTTCTTTAATTACTATCTTTTGTTGTATCCTCCTCGATTTCTATTGAAATCTCGGGAAGATCCACCACCAAACCCACCACGATTTCCTCCGCTGGGTCTATCCTCTCTAGGTCTGGCTACAGAAACAGACATTTGTCGATCGCCTATATTAGCGTTATTCAAATCTTGAATTGCTTTTTGAGCTTCATCATCGTTTGACATTTCAACAAATCCAAATCCTCTGCTACGACCAGTAAATTTATCAGTTACAACTTGAGCTGAAACAACTTGACCCTTTTCAGAGAACATCTGATTTAGCTCTTCACTGGTTGTACTATATGGAAGATTTCCTATAAATAATTTAGTCATTTAATTCACCACCTTTCCTTTAAGATTTGTTAAAGACAATAGTCTAAAATTGAATTTTTTTGCAATAGAATCTCTTCCTTTAGTTGGACTTCAAGGTAATGATTAGAATAAGTAAATGAATATCTAAACAAACTATTTGAAAATTATCCTTTAATGAAGTCCGAGGAGTTTTTCACCTTTCGATCTATCTACATTATCAGATTAGTGAAATTATATCATTTTTTAAGAAATAAGCAAGAACTAACAGGAATAAAATGTAAAAAGTGTTGTTTTAAATAAAAAAAATCTATACAATTAAAAGATGAAGACATTGCCTCTGGAAGAAGGTGTTGAAATCCCTGTCCTCGGATTGGGTACTTGGCAGTTAAAAGGAGAGACCGCACAATCAGCAGTAGAAAAAGCTTTAGAAGTTGGATACCGGTTAATAGATACGGCTGATGCTTATGGTAATCATAAAGAGGTGGCTTTAGCTATCAAAAATAGTGGTATTAAGCGAGTGGATCTGTTTCTAACAACAAAAATATGGCAATCAGATCTTAATAGGGAAAATGTTATCTCAGCTGGAAATAGATTTCTCAATGAGTTAGAAGTAGATTATATCGATCTGCTTCTTATTCATTGGCCAAATAAAGAAATTAATCTTGAGGAAACTCTCGAAGCTATGAATGAGCTTAAAAGGAAGGGAATCATAAGATCGATAGGAGTTTCAAATTTTACTATCAATCATTTAAAAGATTCACTTAACGCAAAAGTTAGGATAACGAATAATCAAGTAGAGATTCATCCAACTTTATCGCAAATAGATTTAAGAAATTTTTGTAAAGAAAATAATATAATTGTAACTGCTTACTCACCTATTGCTCAGGGCCAGGATCTGCATTTGCCTTTGATCCAAAACTTAGCCGCTAAATACAATAAACCTCCATCACATGTTATTTTAAATTGGATTATTCAAAGTGGAATGGTAGCAATTCCTCGTTCATCTAACATAGAACATATTGTTGACAATTTTCGTACTTTAGATTGGGAACTTGAAAAACAGGATGTGGATGAGATAGACAATCTTAATAGTAATAATCGATTAATAAATCCCTCTTTTTCTGAATTTGATCACTAAATTTTATTAAATTTCTTCAGATTTATTTTATGTATTGATTTCCATGACAAATTATTGGATATTAGAGCCAAACAATAATAAATAATGTACAATATCACTCAGTAATGAAATATGATTTATCCATCATAATTTTAAGTTATAACGTCTGCGATTTATTGATAGATTGTCTGCAATCTATTTATGATGCCCAAAAAAAAGATGATAGTTGGCAAATTATAGTAGTTGATAATAATTCGCCGGATCAAACAATAGAAGAAGTGTCAAAAAAATTTCCTAAAGTTGAGCTAGTGGAGAGCGATAAAAATTTAGGATTTTCTGCTGGAAATAATTTAGGGGTAAAAAGAGCTGATGCCAAAGTAATACTTTTTTTAAATCCGGATACGATTATAAATTCAACTGTAATCCAGAGAAACTACCAAACACTAATCTCTCATCGGGAATTTGGAGCAATTAGTTGTAAAGTTGAGCTTCCCGATGGCTCAATTGATTATTCATGTCACAGAGGTTTTCCGACCCCTTGGAATTCATTTTGCTATTTTTGCGGACTATCTAAGATGTTTCCTCATAGTCAATTATTTTCAGGTTATACAGCATCCTATTTGAATATAAATAAACCGCATACCATAGATTGTGTTACAGGAGCTTATTTAATGATTAAAAAATATGCAGGAAATCAAATAGGTTGGTGGGATGAAGATTATTTCTGGAACGGAGAAGATATAGAGTTTTGTTATCGCCTGAAAGAAAAAGGATGGAAAATTTATTTTGATCCAAGCGGTAAAATTATACACTATAAGGGTTCTTCATCAGGTCTTTGGAAGAGCGGTAAGGGAAATGTTTCTAAGCAGACTAGGATTTCATCGGCTCGATCTGGAGTATCAGCGATGCGTACATTTTATCTCAAACATTATTATCTTAGATATCCAATTTTCTTTAGAAGTATAATTTTGTGGGGGATTAAAGCTTTGGAGAGGTATAGATTAATAAAAATTAATTGGCAGTATAGGACAATGTCATGAACTACGACCTTTCCGTTATAATTCTTAGTTTTAATACATCCCAGATTACCAGAAGGTGTTTGCAGAAGCTAAAAGGAGCTATAGATTATTCTAATAAAAAATTTGGAATAAAAGTGGAAACAATAGTTTTGGACAATTCGTCAGCTGACGATTCTGTAAAAATGATTCGTCAGGATTTTCCCTGGGTAAAGTTAATAGTCTCAAAATCTAATCTCGGATTTTCAAAAGGAAATAATGAGGCTGTAAAAGAGGCTAAAGGAGATTTACTTCTTTTCCTTAATTCTGATGTTTATGTTGGCAAAGACTCTATAGAAAAATCAGTTGATTTTTTTACTCAACATCAAGACTGTGATGCAATGGGGTGCCGCCTGTCTTATGAAAATGAGAAATTTCAAGAAAGTGCCGGATTTCTACCAACTCCTTTTAATACAACTATCTGGATGCTGGGTTTGGGATCGTTACCATATTTTAATAGTTTTATCCATTTAGTCCACCCCAAAAGACCAGAATTTTTTGCAAAAGTTAGAAAAGTTGAATGGGTAACCGGTGCTTTCTTTATGATTAAAAGTAAAGTTTTTACAGAAGTTGGCGGTTTTAATGAGGATATATTTATGTATATGGATGAAGTAGAGCTGTTTCAAAGACTAAAAGTTAAAAGTTATATTACATATTATAATCCAGGTTTTACGGTTATCCATTTAGGTAAAGCAAGTAGTAATTTCAATATATCGTCATCTCTTGTAAATGAAGTCAAAGGGTTGCTCTATTTTTTTGGCCATTATTATAAAAACAGTTTAGGGCTTATTAAAGCATCTATCTTTATTGGAGCAGGAATTCGTTCCGTGTATGCTTTATTATCGGGAAACAAACAAAAATATGACGCTTATAGGGAGGCTGTCAGTTTAGTTTTAAAATAAATAAAAGCATGAAAAAAATAACCATAGTAACAGTTAACTTTAATAATTGCGATATTACTTTGGATTTACTTCTCTCGCTGAAAATATTAAACCATAGTGGATTTGAGGTTAAGACTTTAGTTTGCGACAACGGATCTACAGATGATTCAGTAGCAAAAATTTCAAAAAGATTTCCGGAAGTGGATATCTTACAGATAGGAGAAAATTTAGGATTTACCGGAGGGTATAATCAAGGAGTCAAATATGCTCTTCTTGATGGCGCAGATTATATCTTAATTATAAATAATGATACTTTAGTAAAAGATAAAAATTTACTTTTTGAATTAGCCAAAACCTTAGAAAAAGATAAAAGTATCGGTTTAGTGGCTCCAAAGATTTATTTTGCTCCTGGTTTTGAATTCTTTAAAGAACGTTATCGAAAAGATGACTTAGGGAAGGTTATTTGGTTTGCTGGAGGAGAGTTTGATTGGAATAATATATATTCAAAGCATCTGGGAATAGATGAGATCGATCATGGACAATATACAAAGGAGGAAGAATCACCATTTATAAGCGGATGTTGTTTTCTAGGTAAACGTGAAGTTTTTTTAAAAGCTGGACTATTTGAAGAGAAATTATTTGCATATTTTGAAGATGCTGATTTTATAGAAAGAGTTAAAAAGTGTGGGTTTAAAATTTACTATAACGGTAATGTTGCAATCTATCATAAGATATCCCAAACAGCTAAAGTAGGATCTTCTATTGCTGACTATTATTTAACAAGAAATAGATTATATTTTGGTTTAAAGTATGCTTCACTAAAAACTAAATTAGCCTTAATAAGACAAAGTTTTAGATTTCTAATTTCCGGTAGACCATTTCAAAGGAAAGGTGTTCTTGATTTTATAAGGGGAAGATTTGGAGGCCTATCTGAAAAGTTATATTTAGATGTCTCTTTTAGTAAAGATATTTCAATAATCATTGTTAATTTTAATACCATAAACTACCTAAAAGATTTATTGAAAAGCATATATGATCCTTTATCTGGAATTAAAAAATTAAAAACAGAAGTTATTGTAGTAGATAATAATTCAGATAAGTCACCGGAAGAACTTATTAAACTAAATTTTCCTCAAGTTAAATTAATTAGAAATAATTCCAATTTAGGGTTTTCAAAAGCTAATAATTTAGGAATTGACTATTCCTTAGGAAAATTTATATTGCTTTTGAACTCTGATATTAAAATTATGGAATCAGGAATTTTAAATATTTACGAAGATGCTGAAAAATATCAAGCTAACGCAGTTATTGCAGGAAAGTTGTATAACGTTGATGGAACAGAACAACCCTCATGCTTTAAACTGCCAACTATTTGGGGGGCTATTAAGGAATACGTTTTCAAAAAAAGAGGTGAATACCGAAAATATTTGCCTAATTCAAAGGTAGATATAAAGGTCGAGTGTGCAGTTATGGCGTGTTTTTTAATTCCGAGGAAGATTATAAATAAAGTAGGGAAATTAAATGAGCAGACATTTGCATACTTTGAAGACTTGGAATATTGCCGCCGGCTTAAGCGAGATAATATTCCCATTTACTTTGCCCCCAAAGCCAGGTTTATTCATTTTCATGGAGGATCATTTTCTAAATTGCCTTCCAATACAACGCGGAGATATCTTGAAAAAGGAGCCATATTTTATCATGGGGCGATTTATTATTACCTGCTTTCAACTATTCTTAAGATATTTAACCGCCTGAATTTAACAAGCGATATCAAAAATAGTTAAGCTAATTTATATTCTTGTGATTTTTAAAACTTTAAATGAAATTGTTAAATTATTTTTTAAAAAGATATATTAAACAATTAAATCAAAAAATAGTTTTAGAGATTTTGCTTAGTATTCTATTTTGTTTGTTAGTTGGTTTTTTCGTTTTCAATAGATACAAATTAATAGCAAGAAGCAATGAAGTACTTCCTAAAAAAGTTTCTCTAATTAATAAAGTAAAAGATCAACTTTTAGAAGCTTCTCCTTCTGCGAAATTAAAAGTGGTAATAGTTGATTCTCAGTCAGGGAAAGAGTCTGTTTTAAATTTTAAAACAAGTAAATTTATCTATTCATCTGCTTTGGAAAGCCAAATGTTCCAGATTGTAAATAATGAAAGAATGAAGAACGGACTTAATGCGCTAAAATATGATTTTAATTTAGAAGCAGTTGCAAGAGATCACTCAGCAGACATGCTTATTCATGGATACTTTTCGCATATTTCATTCTCCGGAAAAAATGTTGCTCAAAGATTGACTTTTTTTGGAATTAATTATGCTCTAGCTGGAGAAAATATTGCTTTTGCACCTTCTCTTATTTCGGCTAATGAGGGACTTATGGATAGTCCTGAGCACAGAGATAATATTTTGAATCCCCAGTTTCATCGTTTAGGTATAGGTATAGCTGATGCTGGATCTTTAGGACTTATGATTACTCAGGTTTTTACTAATTAATATTTGTTCTTATAACTATAAAGTCTGTGATATAATCTGGCAATATGAATTTGTCTACAGTCTCACTTGGAACATCCGCTCCAAATTTTTATTTACAAGATGTAGTAAACAGAGAAACTGTATCACTGCAGACATTTAAGGATAAAAAAGCTCTCCTTATTATGTTTATCTGCCGACATTGTCCATTTGTTAAGCACGTCCAAAATGAAATTTCTCAAATAGGCAAAGATTTTGAGAATAAAAGTTTAGGAATAGTTGCTATAAGTTCTAATGATCCAATTGCATATCCTGAAGATAGTCTGGAATCTTTAAAAGAACAAGCTGTAGAGGCAGGATTTGTCTTTCCCTACTGTTTTGATGAGACACAAGAAACGGCTCAAGTATATTCTGCTTCCTGTACTCCAGATTTTTTCTTATTTAACAGTGAAAGGAAGTTAGTTTATAGAGGACAACTAGATGACAGTAGACCCGGTAATAATATCCCAGTTTCCGGAAAAGACTTAAGAGAAGCTATTAATGCTGTGCTTGAAGATAAACCTGTGGGAACAAATCAAAAACCAAGTATGGGTTGTAGTATAAAATGGAAAGTAGAAAATAAAAATTTTTTGAACAGATAACTGCTTATCTTGCTTTATGGCTTTAATTTTTGGGTTGGATGGGAATTTTTTTTATCTTAACTGTTATTGATCAAGGTGATATAAAATTTTCAGACTCTAGGAACGAAATTATTTCTACTCCAGTTCCAAAGTACTGGATGCATTTCAACTGGAGTAAGGCCGCTTCCTTCCAGTAATTCTTTCCAGGCTTTAGCTACTAATTCAGGAGATGAGATACTTTTGGTAATTCCTAGCTTTACTGTTGATTGAATAACATGGGTATCCGGAATGATCGATATTTCATGCATATTTTTGAATTTTGCATCTGTATAATGGCTTATGATATATAACCAGTAGTTTGCCATCTTTGGACCGCTAAGATAAGGAAAATTTTTGTTTTTATCAATTTGTATAACTTGGCGTATTTTTAGTACGTCCCAGTCTTCTAGCTTAAACAGCTCTCTTGGGTCGTTTTTATAGAAGATATGGAATGCATTAGAGATAGCTAACCAAATATCCGTATGTTTGTTTTGTTGGAGTGCCAGCTTGTGCTTAATTAAGTCTTTTTGTATTTGTTCACGAGGTTTTTTTACAACCTCTTCAGGAAAGAATAAATAATTAGTTTGAAAGTCTTGCCAAGTATTAAGTGCTGATTGCCATAATGCTGGAGAACTCCGCTGAAAATTTAGACACGGTGAGAACGTAAAATACAGATAATTCTCACGCGAAGATTTATCAAGGTTTGGATGAACTTCATGTTGAGAAAGTGTCGGTATCTGTCCTGCTTCAAAAAGATTATATAACTTGATTACTTTAGGTAATATTTGATTTCTATTCATATAGAAAGTATATCAAGAGGTTCTTTTATTTTGAAATACTGACAGAATCAGAGACTAATACAGACCAAATGGATTAATATTTTTATCTTAGTTTGTATTTTTTGGCAAGAAGTAATATAGAAAGTACAGGAAGTATAAAAATTAACCATGCCAAATTAATCTTTAAAATTTTGGATGGTTTTTTGATAGATGAATTTTTAATCAAATTTGGATTATTACCTAAATTTAGTTTATTAGGAATATTTGATGCATAAGGCGGATTATCTGTAAATTTAGGGTTTGTGTAGCTAGGATCAGAACTAGCAGAAATTGCTTGAGATGAGCTAGAAACAAGTCCTGTATTTGAGTCTGTTTGAGAAGTTAAGTTTTGAATATCAGGGTTTTGTTCTTGAATTGTGCTTTGTTGTTCTGAGGGGTTTGTAAAAGTTGAACCTCCTATTGGAGGATCGTTTGCTAAAGGCTGAGTTTGACTGTTCCCTGAGCTTGATGGGGCGGGTGTTCCGGGACCTACGAAATTTCCGATCCAATTTCCAAAAACATTGACAACAGTCACAATTAACTTGTTTCCACCAGTTATATTATTATTTACAAAATTAACGATATTGGCTATTACATTTGCATTACCAGTTTTAATATTGGAATTTCCTCCGGTATTTTGGCTTGTTGTATTATCTCCGCTATTAGCTGATAAATCCAGCTTACTATTAATAACTGCTGAATTATTTTGAGTAACTTGAGAACTTGAAGTAGAACTTTCGTTTTGATTGTTTGATAAGTCGGAGCCGTTTTCTGAAGTAGAAGCTGTAACATCTCCATTTGGACTAACATTAAAGTTCAGCTCTTTAGATCCGCCATAATTTTGGCCCTCAGGCAATCCCAGAATTTGTCCAACCCAATGACCTGCTTGATTTATTATTACAAGCCAAATACTGCTATTATCTGTATTAGAGTTTGCTACATTTAAAATTTGTGATGATGCATTTGCTTGTCCAGTTTGGATAATATTGTCGCCATTTGTATTCTGACTTGTGTTATTATCTCCGGTTGTAGCAGAAAGGGATAAATCAGTATTAATTACTACATTGTTTTGTTGAGATATCTGAGCAGAAGCGGAAGCATCTTTTGTAGTAGAATTAGAAGAATTTCCTCCATTGTTTTGTATTAATTGTGAGTAACAATTAATACAAGAAGGATTAAGCGCTGATTCTGGTAAAATTATATTTCCATAAAGGTTTCCGTAAATATTTATTATTCCATATGTAATATTCCCTTGAACATTATTATTAGCAAATGTTAATAAATTTCCTGAGACATTCGCATTACCTGTTGTGATAGTAGAGTCGCCATTTGTATTTTGACTCGATGTATTATTTCCCGAGTTTGAGTTAAGTGTTAAAGTACTTCCGGTAGCAGCATTGTTTGTTTGAAATGAATTATTATTTAGTAGTTGAGTTGAAACTTCAGAATTCTTCGAATTTGAAATATTGTCAGAAATTGTACCAGATGGGCTAGCGGTACAATTGCTTATACAGTTATTGTTAAAATCGAGGATTATATCGCCGTTATGGTTATCTGAAATATTAAATTCTGATACTGATACTCCGTTAAGATTAGTATTTAAAGATGTTATTGATGTTCCTGAAGTATTGGCATCATTGGTCGTAATAGTGGTATTGCCAATATTTTTAGATGAATTATTATTTCCTGTATCTGAGCTTAGTGCTAAATTTCCACTTTGAGAAGCAGTATTTGTTGAAGAACTAGAAGTGTTGTTAGAAGAAATTGATGTTGAAGTGTTTACAGAGGAGGAACCATTATTGGAAATAGTTTGTGAACTAGAGTCAATTGGAACTGGCTGAGTAGACGATTGGTCATTAGTTCCGTTTGTTTTATTTATTACTTGCGATTGTGAATTTGTCTCACCTGTGCTGATAGCAGATTGACTGGAATTACTATTTTTATCAGGTGTACTAGTTACTGTAGGACTAGGTGATTGTGTAGGAAGTGTTAAGGTGTCAGTAGATGGACTTATAGCTTTTATATCTGTAGGCTGAGGAGATGAAGGAGGTTCTGGAGTTTTAGGTGGAATACTTGGTACGGAAGAAGAATATGAAGGAGTATTAGGAGCTTGCGGAGAAGTTGGTGCTGTAGGAGGAGAAGGAGAAGATGGATCTAAATTATCCGCAAATACTTCAAAATTATTGACTAAAATCAATGAGAAAGAAATTAATAATACTAGAAAAATTTTTTTTACTTTTTTAACCATTTATTAATAATTACAAGTAGGGTCTGTTTTAAAACAGACCCTACTCCGGCTTACCAGTTAAGCGAACCAAAAATTTGAGCTAAATTAAAATCTAGCATCAGATTACTTGGCATTAACGCAGATAGGTTAGCTCCGGCTAAGTTAATATTAGTCGAAGTATTTACGCTTGTCTGCGAATTTGCGTCCCCAGTTAAAGTACCGACACCATCATTGGTATAACCGGTGTTTTGATTACCATCGTTATAGCCAGTTTTTGGATCATTATTCAGCTTGTTTGTTATATAAGCTGTATTTCCAGCTCCATGCCCTCCCTGAAAGATTGAGTTGGTGCTTACCGAAGTATTGTTTATGGAATTGTCTGAATTAGAACCATTTCCTGATACTTTGGCAGCTGTGTCTACAACGCAACCGCAATCTGTGCTAATTGCATTAAAATTAGCCATATTGGAGATCCAGGTTGAGGCATTGGCATCTCCGGTCATTATGGCAACTGTATCGCTAGTATTTTGATTTGCATCATTTTTACCAGTTTTAGCTTCAGAATTTACCATATTATTGATCCAAGACCCGTTGCCCTGAACTGCTGTATTGTTATTGTTTATTAACATCCCAATACTATTTGAGCTTCCTGCCCCGTTTCCATTAATTAGCGAGTTTGCAGATTGTTGATTGCTACTTCCATTTACAGAATTTCCTGTACTGAGTAAGTTAGCATTCACCGCATTATCTATGCCAACCGCAGAGGTTGCTTTACCAGTCATGACAGTTACATTTCCGCCTTGTGCTCCGCCGGTATTTTGATTTGCATCATTCTTACCAGTCGAGGCGCTACTGTTTATATGATTGTTAACATTCGCAGCATTATTTTGGAAATAGGAGGATGTATTAGTTGTATTACTATTGATCGCATTAGAGGAATCTGATCCATTCCCTTTTTCTTGTAATGTTGTGTTACCTGTTGTACAACCGCAATTAGGAAATGATGCCTGATTAACGTTTGCTTGATTGGAAATTGCTACTTTTGATGTAGCATTACCAGTCATAATGGTAACATCACCACCTGTATTACTGTTTGCATCATTCTTACCAGTTGAAGCTGAAGATGATACATCGTTATTTATTTGAGCATTGTTACTTTGAACAACTGAATTAGTAGTTGTTTGAGTCGTTCCAATACTGCTCGTCGATGAACTTCCATTGCCTGATATGGTAGAAGAAGATGCGGCGAAAGCAGGTGCAGCAATAGCTGTATTTACAAGAATCGAACCAGAAGCGAACATAGTTAAAAGAAATATTCGATTCAAATGCATCTTATTCATTTCACCTCCTTTAGCAGATAAGGATATTATTTGTCTGCTTAAAAATGATATAAAAATGTTTTGAATAAGCTATTAATAAGGAGTAAGAGAGTAGTGTGAATTGATTTTTATTTGAAATGAATATCCACGTCTTTTTTATTTCCCTCAAGTTCACCTATCTTAAGTTGATAAGTTTTTATATTGGAAGGAACTACAAAACCGAGTCGTGTAAGTTTTGCTGAGATAGGTTGTACCACAACAGGGTCGCTATGAAAATCAGCGGCTAATAAATCAGATTTATCTGTACCAATAATTAATCTAATATAATCTTTTGTATTAATTGATAGGGGAGTCATACTACCATTATTTAATTTTAAATTGATTATTAAAAAGGTTTTTCCTTGAATTGCGCTGACTACTTGTCCTGCTACTACTGCCTGGTTTTGCAGACTGGCATTCATAATTGTGTATTTAAAAGGAGTATTGCCTGATGAGCTGGTTTTGAAAATGAATGTTTTGTTTAGATTAATAGGACCAGAAAGACTAGCTTCAGCAATATTTGCAGAAGACTTATTGTTACTACTGTTTTTAACTGCTTTAACAAGATTAATAATTAAAAGAAAGAGTGTGAAAAAGGATAGGATTATAATAAGTTGATTTTTAGTAATTGAACTAAAATTAATTTTTATTGTATTAAATGACGGAATAATCTTCATTTGTTTAAAAAGATAGATATATCTGTAGAGGAATTGGCTGTATCCTTACTTATTTTAATAGTTAATCTTTGATCTCCTTCTTCGCCTATTAATATGTTGTCTACTAAATCATTACTTTTGGTAATAACAGCTGTTTGTATACTCCCATGCATATTATTTATCTGATTTTTATACCAATTAGTAATTTTGGAAGGGTCATCACTGCTCTCTAGATTTAAAGAATTAGTTTTGTTGTTGATAATTTGACTACCAGGATAGGTTAATGTTGAAAAGATATTGTTTACATTTCCTTTTTTATTAAGAGGTACAGCTTGAGTAGGTCGATTAGTAATTGATGGTAATACTTTATTTTGACTATGATTAGGTGTAATTAGTCCTACTATAGTTAATAGAAAGGATATAAAGACTGTAGTTGCCTGAATCATAATATCTTAATTGAAGAATATAAAGCAGATTTGAAATACAAATTAAAAACTGGTAAGAATCAAGAAAGCTAAACGAATAAAATTACATCAAATGGACTCTTTTACGGATAATCTTTATAGTTTTTCTTTTTTTAAAAGCAGCGCATTGAGTACAACAATAATTGAGGACGAACTCATAAGTAGTGCTGACCATTCAGGACGAAGAAGTATTCCAAACAGTTGATAAAATGCTCCTGCCGCAGCTGGAATAGCAAAGAAGTTATATCCTGTTGCCCAGATTAAATTTTGAGTCATTTTGATGTTGGTTTTTCGGCTTAAAGATATTGCTTTGACAACATCTAATGGGTTGTTTTTCATAAGTACTATATCAGCTGACTCAACAGCTACATCTGTTCCAGCTCCAATGGCAATCCCAACGTGTGCCTGAGTCAGACTTGGAGCATCATTTACTCCATCGCCAACCATAGCGACAATATTCCCTTCATTTTGGAGTTGTTTTATTTTATTCATCTTATCTTCTGGTAGAACTTGAGAAAATATAGTATCGATATCTAAACTGTTGCCCACCTTCTCTGCTGCTGTTTTTATATCTCCAGTTAGCATGGCAACTTTTATTCCTAAATCATGCAATTTATGGATAGTTTGTTTTGCCTCTTTTCGAACTTCATCGGACAATAAGATGATGCCTGATATTTGTTTGTCTACTGCTATATAAACAGGAGTGCTTACATTATCTGTATTCGCTCCTTCAAAATATCCCATTTCAATTTTTTTTTCTTCAAAAAGTTTTTTATTCCCCACAGTTATCAATTTATTATTTACTATTCCTTTTGCACCTTTTCCTGGAAATGAAACAAAGTCCAAGACTTTGGGAATTGCCAAGTTTTTCTTTTTTGCTTCATTAACAATTCCAGCGGCTATTGAATGTTGAGAATTTGTCTCAACTGCAGCCGCTAATTTTAGAAGTTCATCTTTAGAATAATTGCTATTTCTAGATAAAATAATATCTTGGACTACGAATATTCCTTTGGTTAAAGTTCCTGTTTTATCAAATACTACATAATTTATTTTCCTGGCGATTTCTAATCCTTTCATATTTTTAATTAAAATACCGTTTTTTGCTCCAAGGGTTGAGGTAATGGTAGTAACTGTTGGAATTGCAAGTCCTAAAGCATGGGGGCAAGCTACCACAATTGCAGAAACTGCTAAAGTGGCGGCAAAGATTACTCCATGAGGAGATACAAAAAACCAATAGGCAAATGAAGCGATTCCTGCAAAAATTGCCACAAAAGTTAAAATACTTGCTGCTTTGTCAGCTAGATGCTGAACATTAGGTTTTGAAGATTGAGCTTCCTGGATAATTTTTATGATCTGAGAGATAGTTGAATACTCTCCTGTTTTTTGTACTTCAATAGTTAATGACCCATCTTGATTTAAAGTTCCGCCGATTACTTTATCTGCTTTTTGTTTTGTGACTGGTTTTGATTCACCGGTAATCATTGATTCATTCACAAAACTTGATCCGTCCACAATAACTCCATCAACTGGAATTTTTTCTCCTGGTTTGACTAAAATCCTATCACCAATTCGAATTTGACTTGTCTGAACATCGATTGTGGAGTCATTTTCAATAAGATGCGCAGTTGGAGGAATAAGTTTTGCTAGCTCACTTAAAGCTCCAGTTGCATTTCTTACTGCTCTCATCTCAATCCAATGGCCTAATAAGAATACAGAAATTAAAGTAGATATTTCCCAGTAAAGTGATTCTGTGGGAAATAAAAATGTTGCTGCAACCGAAAAAAAGTATCCTACAGTTATAGACAGCGCAACCAGTGTCATCATACCCGGATTTTTAGACTTAATCTCACCTTTGGATGATTTGAAAAATGGAGTTCCGCCAATAATAAAGATGATTGTGCCTATTAAAAAAAGGAGTATCTTTTTATCAGGAAAATTAAGCTGAAAGCCAAACCATCTTTGGATATTGGAAGATAACAGCATCGTTATTATCGTAAGAGGAAGAGTTATGAAAAACCGCCTCTTAAAATCATCTTCCATTGAGGAATGACCGCTATGATTATGATTTCCATTACTATCTGTTATAGGAACTAAGTCCATTCCACATTTGAGACATGTTCCAGGTTGATGTGTAATTACGTCTGGGTCCATAGGACAGGTATATAAAGTTTGATGATCCATACTATCCATGTGAGCCGCAATCCTCGCTTTTCTGTTCAACTTGCTCTATATGCTGCTTAGTTACCGCTTGGCTTAGGAATTTTTGTGTATTGTTATTGGTACCAATAAATACAACTAAACTTTGATCAGGCTGAATTTTTTGATCTTGAAAATCTGCGACTTTGTTACCATTTATGTAAGCCGTTGTCTCTTGATAATTTATTGGATAATGAATATTTGTGAATAGATCTTTCCACAAAGCATCACTGTTTTCAACATGGACAACATCTCCTATGTTATCGTGCAAATGAGCTTTTTCTATCTGCTCTTGTGAGGGAGTCTTATGTATCGTGTTATTAGAGTTAATTATACAAGGCTCGACACTCATATATTGAGAAGATGAAAACTTTACCAATTTATTATTTTGAATAACAATAAATCCAGCATGATAATGAACAGTTGGTGTTGGATGAGGGATTACTGTAGACCAAATTACCCATCCAAAAAAGAGAAGTGATAAAACAAATAGGGGAATAACTATATATAATAATCTGCGAGCTAAACTGGTTTTTTTAACAGTTTCTTCCATATGCTATGTTCACTTTTATCTGGGCAAATATGAATAATTTCTATTTTTGTATTTTTTTCCAAAGATAGATACCGACTAAAATTAAATCAATAAATCCTACTATCCAAAATAATATTCCCAGTAATCCAAATACACCCCAATTCCCACTCATCATATTATTCCATCCATAACTCCAACCCATCATGTGAACTCCACCTCCTCTCTGCCCAGGTGTAAACTGAGCATTTAAATCACAATTAGTTCCTCTTTTTCCCCAAGCTATATGCATCTGTTCTTCACCAGTTTCACCCATCATGGCTTTAATCCTGTTATTGGCTTGAACATGAGAATCGGTGTTACCAGCAAAAGCTAAAGACATGAAATATTCACCGATCTTTTCAAATTGAGAATCAGTTATTTGTTGACAAGAAATTGATTTACTATTTAACTGATAAATTAGATTTTTCCCTTCCTGCTCTTCTTGCTTTTGAGCTTTAATATCTGAAGGAGTGCTAGATGGTGAAGAAAAATTATATCCTCCCATCATTTGGGCATGAGCTGAGAGAGGATTAAGTAAAACATATCCTACTATTGTGAGAATAATTGTAATTAAGAAAAAGCGTTTCATAGTTTTATTCCTGTTTTTTAAATACTGTCATTATCTCTTCAACTGCTTCAACTTTTCCCTCTCTGACTTGAGCGATCACACATGTTTTGAGATGATTATTTAGAAGTAAGCCGTCTACTTTTTTAAGGGAACTTTGTATTGCTTGGGATTGATGAATTACATCAAGGCAGTAATCCTGATTTTCAACCATTTTGATTACTTTACTAAGATGTCCTCTGGCAATTTTAAGTCTATGAATAATATTTTTCTGAACATCTTCAGATCTTTGTTGGCCTTTCATTCTTATCCCCCCTAGGGGGATAGTATATTTAATTTGAGTAGTTGTCAATAACTAAAGATAACGGGAAGTAAAATTTTGACATCAAATTTTCAATCTCGTCTAAATACATTCGGTTGCAGTAATGACTTTAGCATATCTTTAAGTTATACTCCGTCTTATGATTGCAGAAACATCTGAAAGAGCGGCTAAGACTAGATTAGAGTTTGAAAGAAAGTATCAAGAATTGCTTCCTCATTATAGATTATGGTTATCAGATACTTCAAACTTTACAGGTGAGCAGTACGGGGAATTCAACTTTAGTGCCCGTATGGTAACGGAAATCTTAGAAACTCAACCAAGACTTCATGTCTTACTAAGAAGACTTGCCGAACCTTTAGACCTAAGATTAAATAAAGCAAGAGAAAGAGATTTAAGATATCCCCGACATCCGGTGACGGATAAACAAATATTAAAAGCATTGGATGGTATTGCTAAGGAACGTCAGTCACTCGCATTAGATCTGATGTGGGGATTAGTACAAGAGACAGCTGATGAAGGATTTGTTATGGATACATCAGTAGTAGACAAAGCTTATTTCGATCTTCAAGAAAGATCTGAAAAATTAAAATCTCTTTTATCTTCTCCCAAAAAAAATAATTTATCCTAAAATCATACAATATTTGTTTGTGAAGTTTTATTTTTTTACAAAGTCATCAGTTATTGTTTGCGGGAGATGATTAATTTTAAGTCAAATACATAAAATCTTTAATAGAAATCTAGATTAGATATTAGAATTGCAAATGATGGTTGTTTAGGGCTTTAGTAATCTGTACACTTCAATATTTTTAATTTAAACTACATATTATATGAATTGGTTGTTATATGCAGTAGCCTCTCCAGCGCTATATAGCTTAACAAACTATATTGATAAGTTTTTAGTTGAGAAGAGAATTAAAAATCCACTGCTTGTGCCAATATTTGGAGGATTAACAACTTTAATTCTTGGAATATTAATTTTTATAATTAAAAATTTTCCAATACTTCCGTTATTGCAGGCAATTTTGATTTTAATATCGGGAATTTTTTTGTTTTTATATTTAATCCCTTATTTTAAAGCTTTGAGTACAGAGGAAACATCAAGAGTTGTCCCTCTTTTTCAAATGTCTTCAGTTTTAGTTCTTATAATGTCATCTCTCTTTTTAAGAGAAACTCTTTCATTAAAACAGCTATTTGGTTTTTTATTTATATTAATCGGTGGATTTGCTATTTCTGCAGAGACTCCAGATCTTAAAATTTTTATTCCTAGAAAATCGTTTTGGCTAATGATGCTTTCAGCTATGCTTTGGTCTTTTACAGTAATTATTTTTAAGTTCATTGTTACTTCTAATGATTTTTGGACGACTTTAGCTTATGAAAGTTTAGGAGTAGGTCTTGCTTCTTTTATTGCGCTAATATTTCAGTGGAGACAATTTTCTACATTCATAACCTCTTCATTTAAAGGAGATATTATTATATTGTTTACTGTTAATGAACTTTTGTCCGAGGTTGCCCAGTTTGCTTATTCACTAGCATTATTTTTGGCACCTGCACCTCTTGTTAGTGTTATAGGAGGAACTCAACCATTTTTTGTACTGTTGTTTGGAATAATACTCTCACTTTTTTTCCCTCATCTTATTGAAGAAAATATCGAAAAAAAGACACTTTTTCTAAAACTATTATTTATATTTTTGATATTTTTTGGAGTAATTTTTATATATCTTTAAAGAATGAGGTTGGAAATAGCTAAAGAATTTAGAAGTTATTTTAAAATTATCCAGTATCAGAAGAATTTAAATTCTAACCTTACTTTATAGTTGGAAGATTAATTACAAAGGTCATATTGCGATCAGATCTGGAGACAATTGTGTTTATAAACAGTTATAGATTTAAAAATATAGAAAAATCTTACTTTTTTGATTTATGATTTAATTAGCTTATGCAATTCATAGAAATTTATTTATTCCTTTTTTCCATTGTATTCATAATAAATCTAATACCCGCTTTTATGCCTCCAACTTGGATTGTCTTATCATTTTTTTATCTTCAATATCACTTATTATTCTTTCCGACGGTCATATTAGGTGTAATCTCAGCTGCAAGCGGAAGGATTACTTTAGCCTTAGTAGTAAGAAAATTAAAAAAATATTTCCCCAACAGATTTATAAAAAACTATGAATATTTAGGTGATTATCTGGAATTAAATCAAAAATTTACAATACCTGTAATTTTAGGATATGCTTTTTCTCCATTATCTTCAAATAGTTTGTTCATAATGGCGGGTCTTTCTAATATAAATTTAAAAATAGTTGCCTTGTCTTTTATCATTGGAAGATCAATAACTTATCCGCTCTGGATAGTAACATCTCATCAGATTCATGATCGGCTTGATGATATTCTTGTAGGTAATCTATCCAGAGTAGGATCTTTTATAACTGTGATTGTAAGTGTATTGATAATTATTATTATAGGTAAAATTAATTGGACAAAAGTAATTAAATTAAAAAGATAATCTTTTACTAACTGATTATGATAAAGATTGGGGGAATTAAAGACTTCGGGGAAATCCCGTTTTTTCGAAGATACAAAATATTGATTTTAAATATATAGCTTATTAAAATTGGATTATGGTAGAAAGTATCTTTCAACAGATGGTAAGGCAGACTGAAGAGTTAGTCCATCAAGGAAAGGCCCAAAGCGATATTCAATTTCAGATCGAAGGATTAGTAACTAACGGATTAAATTTTTTCCCGAAAAATAATATTTTTGATCAAGATACAAAGGAGGCTCTTCAAAAATGTCTAGGTTTGATGGAATATAGAATAAGATATCCATATGAAGCATATGCCCAAGCTCAAGCTAATCGTGAGTATGACTACAACTATAAACCAAAATCCCCGATGGACATAAGTTTGTCAGTAAGGAGATTTTATCGGATGTTCCCAAAACTTCATGACGAAGAATTTAGGACGTTTTAATTTCATCAGTATTAGCATTTTTTTTGATAAATATCTATAAAACTCACGTTTGAGCTAAAAGAAGGAGATTAATAGTTTGTTTTTTACCCCATTGTCACTTTAGTTTATGCTTTGTGATGTATGCAATAAAAAATACTACAACACTTGCTAGAATAACTTGCGGTATAAAATTGAGGAGAGTATCAGAAACAGAATGAGAATATCTATCTATTTTAAAAAAGTCATATATAACAAAAGCAGCATAACATAACAGTATTATCCATCCTTTCCAGGTTGCAGGAATTCTCAAACCATATCTTTTCGCCCGAAACCAGTCTTTGCTCATATAGGCATTTTATCAAACTCATTTATTAAGTGAAATCATAAAAATTTTCTTATTTCAATTTTATTTATGATTATGAGCATCTGGAAGATTAGACAGATTATAACTTCGTTTATGATTAATAATTGTTGAAAAATATTTATTCAGACCTTCTAAAGTATTTCTCGAAACCTGTTTTAAGTCTTTTAATTCATCCTCAGAAAATAATTTCCAGCAGCCAATTTCTGATTCTTGAGGTTTAATTTGATCCAATGGAGAAATTAAATTACATTTATAAACAAGAGCTAAAAGATATTCTCCATATCTATTTTTAAATAGATAAGTAGTAAAAATCTTTTTAATCTCAATATCCAATCCCAATTCTTCTTTGATTTCTCTTTTTAAAGCTTCTTCTAAAGAAGTTTCATCTTCATTAACTCTTCCGCCTGGAAATTCCCACCATTCTTCTTTTCCATGAACCAATAATAGTTTTCCATTTAATTCAATTAAAGCTTTTTGTGAAATTGATACAATCAAATGGTTGTTTTCCATGTTTTCAATCAAAGAATTTTATAATTTCTTGAATTCTTTTAAACACCATATCCGTTCCTTTTTTGTATCCATTTCCACTCTTGAGCATTACCCCTGTCCCCGAATGCAATAAGTTTATGAAGGTTACTTAATACAAACAACATATCAACTCCGCCATCTCCATGTGCTATAGGAAACTTATA
>DAIDIY010000031.1 GCA_027451625.1 Candidatus Daviesbacteria bacterium
AGTTATTAAATAGGTAATATTTAAAATATGGCTAAAGGTCGAATTAGAATAAAACTTAAAAGTTATGATTATCGAGTTTTGGATAACACTACTGAACAACTCTTAGAGACTGCACTTAGAACAGGAGCTAAAGTTGTTGGGCCTATACCTTTGCCTACTAAAATTACTCGAATTACAGTTCCCCGTTCTCCATTTACAGACAAAGATTCCCAAGAAAGTTTTGAGATTAAAACACATAAAAGGCTTGTTGAAATAGTCGAACCTACCGAAAAAACTATAGATTCTCTAATGCATCTGGAACTTCCCGCTGGAGTAGATATCGAAGTTAAAATGTAAGATTATATTTTTTATTTAAGAGTATTTGGTCTTTGATAAATTACAGTTACATAATCTTGATATATCTTTTTCCATTTATCATTTTCTAATTCCTTTATTAACTCATCATTATTATTTAGATTCAGACTAATTTCTGCTACATTACTCCTCTTCATCTTATTTTCAAAAAAATGTGTTGGCCAAACTACAATATCAATATTATATTTTTTAAAAAAAGGTCTATAATTTTTATCTCCACTAATTATCTTCCTAAAATCTAGAAAAGCCCAATCGCTTTCATTGATATTTGGAGACTTCCATCGCCAACTTGGCATTCTACCATCAATAAAAACTTTCTGGTTAGGTAATTTCCATATTAAATATCCTCCCCAACCGTATGCGGAAAAGATGTGACCGGTATGGTGTAATTTTTTAATAAACGGAATCGCATTTTTAGGATACTGAAAATCCTCTATACTACTGTAAGTGCTAATGATGGTGGTTTTAATACTTGTAAAGAATACAATGGAAATGAGAATTATAAATATTATGCAGAACAATTTCCCCCGTTTTCCTGTTGGTTCTATAACAGACGAAAAAAAATATTTTGATCCTATGGCAACTGTATCTAAACTAACAAGTACCCATAAGGGTATATTCCTTCTGCTAAAAAAACCCATTACAAAAAATAGACTAAAAATAATAAATTGGAATATAGTTATCTTTTTTTTCAATGATAAAAAAACAACTATGATAGCTGAAAATATAGCATAGATTATGATTGGATAACGGATAGCAGGATTAAAGTTTGTAGTTACAGGTAACCATTCTGAAATAGTAGATCTAAGATAAGGATCAGATAGTTGCATATAAACCTCATGCCAAAGATTTAATCCGTATGGATTTATAAGAGTAACTAAAGATGACATCAGTATTATTCCGATATCAAAGATCTTAATTTTTTGTTCGTGAATGGATCTAGATAAAATATAGATAGAGATGATCAATATTCCAATAAAAAATGAGCCATGCAGATTCGCCCAAAACAAAAAGAGTATGGGGAGAAATTTGCGATATTTTAACCAAAGTTTATCATTATTTCCGATTTCGATTAACAAAAATGCAAAAAACCAACTTACTACTTGAGTGCGAATACCAAAAAAAGGCAGGAGAATTGAAACAGAAAAAAGCGTTGTCCAAAGTTTCCAAAAAGTATGCTCTCTTAAAAATATAAAAAAAATTATTATCGGTAGTAGAGAATAAATGAGCGCAGGACCGACCATTCCTAAAACTGAATAACTTACATCAATCAAAATATTTGATAACCATTCATGATCAATAAAGGGATAACTGGGCATGGTGTACGAGAATGGATCTTTATAGGAAATTCCACTCTTGACGATTAAACTTCCCAATTTAAGGTGCCATCCAAAATCAGGATCTAAATAAAAGTATGCTCTGATAAAAAACAGGATCCAAATAGATATAATAAAGAACGTAATAATGAGATTTTTATGAATCTGAAGAGATTGAGCAAAAGGTTTTAAACTCATTTATTTAATATAACGTATTTTTCGAGTTGCCGCACCAAGGGCTAGCATTTAGATAAATGTTGAGGAGATTCTTCGATTGTTAGTCTAC
>DAIDIY010000032.1 GCA_027451625.1 Candidatus Daviesbacteria bacterium
TTATCGCTATCACCACCATCAACTCAACTAACGTGAAACCTTTTGCAGTGTTTTCTTTATTGGGCAGATCTTTTCTCATATTCCTTTTGCTTGATAATCTATCATTGTCATATCTTCAAAATATTGTCAATAGGGTACTTTGAAGGTGAACTTAACTGGGATTAATTTAGAAGCTTTAAATAAAAAGATAATAATGCACTTCCAAAAACTATAGCCAAATATGCTCCCAGGGCTAAAAATGGTCCAAAAGGGATAGTCTGAGAAATTTTCTTTCTTTTAAGTAAAATCAATCCAATCGAAACTACGCTGCCTAATAAAAATGATAAAAAAAGAGCGACTATTGTTTTAGGAAATCCTAAAGCAAAACCAAGAAAGAAAGCTAGCTTGACGTCTCCTCCTCCCATTCCTTTTCCGCGAGTTAAAATCAAAAGTAGCAAGAAACCACCTCCACTTATAATTCCGGTCGCCACATTTAAAATTACACTAAACCATGCAGATTTTGTATTAACATTCCAAAAGATAGTCGAAAGGAACAAAGAGGGATGAAGGCTATCTGCTTGGTGGAAAAATAAAATCTTAAATAGAGCTAAAAATAGAATATATCCTAAAGATATCGCTATCGATGGATATGTTAATCTATCAAAAATAAATCCTGATTGAAAATCTGTTAAAAATACAATTAATAAAACAGTGACTACGAAAGTTTTAAATAAAATATCGAATAAAACGAGCCACATATTCTGACTCAACAGTAAAACTAGAGAAGTTTGACTATAAATAAAACTCCAATATAAAATAGCAAACAAAATTCCGCTTATTATCTCTATTGCAAAAACATCAGAAGGAATTTTTTTATGACAGTAACGGCATTTACCTTTTAGAGTCAAATAGGAAAGAATTGGAAAAAGGTCATACCATCTTAATGTCTTTTTACAACTTAAGCAGTATGACCTTCCCCGTAGTGAACCTCCTATAATGAGTCTTTCTGATACGGCCTTACTAAAACTTCCTAAAATCGCTCCTATACAAAATCCTAAAGCCGCTCCATACATAAATCTATTATATAGGTAGGTTCAAATTAGATCCGACCTCATATTCATTATTATTACTACCACCATCCTGGGCCATCTTTGGACTCTGTTGTAATGATTCCAAAACAGTAGTCATCTTCCAGGCACTTCCGTCAGAATAATATTTATAGTTATAAGTACTACTATTTATCGGATCAACTGGCAGAGTTGGAACTGATACACTTTGGCTTGATGAAAGATTTACTTTCAACCAACCTGTTCCATCAGCTGCACGAGTACCGGTATCTGATTCACCTGAACAAGGTGTAGGAATACCGTTAGCGCATAAAATAGATGAAGTTCCGGATCCAGTTGCTTCCTGAACAGCTACATTAATCGCTTGTTGGAGATTAGCCATATCCGAAAGACGCGCTGCATCTCGGCTACGTTTAGTTAGCTCTACAGGATTTACAAGTAATGCAACCACAACCGCCAAAATAGCAATAATAGTAATAACGATCAGAAGTTCAACTAGGGTAAAACCACGGTGAGAATCAACCTTGATTTGAGCAGTTTTTTTCAATGTTCTCACCTCCTTTTTGGATCTTTTAATATCTAAACAAAGACAATGTTATAAATCTTTATCTATGCTATTTTTAAGATCAAAGATCTATAAAAATAAACGTTAAATCTTAAAAAAGCAATCAATAATTATTACTAATAATAGTATTGACACAGTTGAAATTTTCCGTCAAGAGGGAGTTGAAAATGGGTTAATGGATTGATGTAGTAAGCTGGTAAATAGGTAAAATTATAGACAACACCAGAAAAGCAACTCCTACTCCTAAAACAACTAAAATGATAGGTTCAATAAGTGTAGTAACATTTTTCAGAATATTTTCTGTCTCTGAGTCAAAATAATCAGCTAATTTAAACATTACCTCGTCTAGCTTTCCTGTCTCCTCACCAGTTCTAATCATTTGCCCAACTATTCTTGGAAATAACGGAACTCCTATCAGCTGACTGGAGAAGGGGAGACCTCTTTCTACCCCTCTATAAGCTACATCAAACACCTTTTTGTAAACTAAATTTCCAGAAATATCTGAAGTTATTTTTATTGATTCGAGAATTGGCAGGCCAGATGAAACAAGAAGTGCAAAAGTTCTTGTAAAATTAGTCATAACTACAAGCTTTTGGATCTTACCGATAATGGGTATTCGAAGCATTAAATTGTCAATTGTATATTTCCCCTGAGGCGTAGAAATATAACGGCGGAATCCCAAAACTAAGATAATAATTATCATAAGGATAGCCCACCAATAATTTAGCATTATATTCACAAATCCAAGCATTATTTTAGTAGGAAGTGGAAGCTCTATATTTGATCCTTGATATAAAGAAAGGAGTTTAGGCATAACAAAAAATACCATTATTAACATTACGCCCATCATCATTGTTATAACCACAGCAGGGTATATCATTGCTCCTTTGACTTTACCTTGAAAATCGCGTTGTTTTTCTAAACTATTGGATAAATTAAGCAAAATTGTATCTAACTTACCTGAGGCCTGACCAGCCCGAACTAATTTTGCATACAAAGAAGGGAAGACTTGAGGGTATTTTTCTAAAGATGAAGCAAGATCTATTCCTCCTTTAATATCTTGAGAGATTTTATCTAAAACTTCTCTTAATGATTCATTTTCTTCTTGATCTTCAAGAATATCTAGAGCCTCTGATAAAACAAGTCCTGCTTGAATCATCGTTGCAAGCTGCCTTGTAAAGACCACAACATCTGAAAAAGAAACTCTATGAAAAAATTTGTCGAAATAACTCCCTTTTTTCTCAGCCCTTATTTTAAGTGAAATAATGATAAGTCTCTTTCTCATCAAAATATTTGCGGCCTGAGATTCCCCAGATGTTTCGATCTCACCTCGGTGATACTCTCCTTGTTGATCTTTAGCTACGTAGTTATAAACTGGCATCTTAAGTAAATTATTTATCCAAAAGTTTAGCTAGAATTTCAGGTCTTATGGCAAAGTTATATGCATTTTCATATGAGATCTTACCTTCCTGCACAAGTTTTGCCAAAGATGACTCAAAACTTATCATTCCCAATTCTGCTGAAGTTTGTATAAGATTATCTAAAAGATGTGTCTTCGCATCACGAACAATCGATGATACTGCTGGTGTTTTAATCAACACTTCAACACCTAAAGCTCTTCCTGGTGTAACCGTTGGAATGAGCCTCTGGGAGATAATTGCCTCAAGTGTTGCGGCAAGCTGAGTTCTAATTTGACTCTGTTGATAAGCAGGAAACGCATCAATAATCCTATCTATAGATTGCGAAGCGGAATTTGTATGGAGTGTCGCTAAGACTAGATGACCAGTCTCTGCAATGGTAATAGTTGCAGCAATAGTTTCATAATCTCTCATCTCGCCGACTAAAACTACATCTGGATCCTCTCTCAATGCAGATCTTAACGAACTATTCCAAGACTTAGTATCTGTAAGCATCTCACGTTGAGTGACTAAACTTTTTGCTTTGGGATAAATATATTCTATAGGATCTTCAATCGTTAGAATTTTTACGGCCTTAGTATTATTGATTCGATTAATCATTGAAGCAAGTGTAGTTGATTTACCATGACCAGTAGGACCCGTGACGAGGACTAGCCCTTGCTTTAATTCAACTAATTTAAGTACTGTTTTAGGAAGGCCTAAAGTCTCTATCTCTGGAATAATTCTGGGAATAAGCCTTAAAGAAGATGAGATATGCCCCTCTTCTCGATAAACATTCACTCGAAATCTAACTTGACTCCGATGCTCTATAGCAATATCTATCTCCCAACTATTTAAGAAAGTCTGTTTTTGCAAAGGTGTAAGGACAGCTTCTATAAACTGCTGCATATCCTCATCTGTTAAGACTGGATGACCAACTATAGGAATGAGTTCTGAAAATATCCGGAGTGTTGGCTGATAACCCACCACTAAATGTAAATCAGAAGCTCTTCTTTCAATAGTTAAGTCCAGAAGTTGAGTTAAATTCATAACTACTAGTCTTGAGCGACTCTTAAGACCTCCTCCATAGTGGTTACTCCTTCCAACGCTTTTAAATACCCATCCTGCTTTAAAGTGATCATTCCTTCAGTTATTGCTTGATTTTCAATTGTTTGAGATGAAGAACGAGACAAAATTTGTTTCATAATTGTGCTGGAAACAACTAATACTTCAAAAATACCAATTCGTCCTTGATATCCAGAATGTCCGCATTCACTGCATCCTGCTCCTTTATAAAGTTTTATCTGATGATTAGGAGGGAAAAGACCGTTTAATGTTTGGGCGATATTTTGGACTACTTCTGGAGGAGGAGTAAACGCTGTTTTACAATGAGAGCATATCTTTCTTAAAATTCTTTGCCCTACAGCGGCATTAATTGAAGATGAAAGCAGAAAGGGTTCCATTCCCATATCTAAAAGACGGGGCAATGCTCCAGCAGCGGTATTTGTATGTAAAGTTGAAAATACCTGATGCCCAGTCAAAGCTGCCTGGATTGCAAGATCAGCAGTTTCAGAATCACGAATCTCTCCAACTAGAATAATATTTGGATCCTGTCTTAAAAATGATCTTAAAGCCGAAGCAAAAGTTAATCCTATAGTAGGATTAGTCTGCACCTGATTAGCCCCTGGGATTTGGTACTCAACTGGATCCTCAACAGTAGATAGATTTACTTTTGTAGTAGAAAGTTTTGTGAGTATTGAATATAAAGTTGTTGTTTTACCTGAACCGGTAGGTCCGCAAATCAAAATTATTCCATGAGGGCGGGTTATTTGGTATTCTAAATTTTTAAGTCCTACCCCACGGAGTCCTAACTCTATGAGTGAAGGCGCAATCACGCTTTTAGGAAGAAGCCTCATTACCACTTTTTCTCCATAGATTGTAGGTAGGGTAGAGACCCTCAAATCAAAAGTAGACTTACCAGAGGTGAATGTAAACCTACCATCCTGAGGAAGCCTTTTTTCCTCTATCTTTAGGCTTGAGAGAATCTTTATTCTTGAGATTAGAGCATCGTGCACACCTCTAGGCAGAACTATCTTTTCATGCAGAATTCCATCAATCCGATAGCGAACACGCGTCCGATCTTCCAGTGGTTCAATGTGAATATCCGAAGATTTTGTTTTAACCGCATATTCAAGGAGTTGAGTAATAATATTTGCAACAGGTGCTTCTCTGACAATCTCTGCTCTTTCTTCTGGTTCTTCGGTGCCCGTTGTTTTAAACTTTGCTACTTCTTTTAGAGCTGAAGAAACATCTGAGGTTAAATTTTGAGAATATTGGTCAGAGATAGTCTTTTCTATATCATCAGCTAAAGCTAAATAGGCTTTTACAGATAATCCTGATTTTTTCTCGATAAACTGGATTACTTGTAAATCTAAAGGATCCGCCATAGCTACGAGTAATGTGCTATTTTGTTTTTCAAATGGAATTAATCGATAACGATGCGCAACTGCCTCAGGAATATAGTCTAATATTTCAGAAGATATTGCTCTTCCGTCCAACGAAACAAATGGAACACCCATTATTTGAGCTTTTGCAGCAGCAACTTTATCAGGAGGAACCATCTGGTGAGAGAGTATCAACTGCTCAGGTGAGTGACCACTATTTACGGATTCTAATTTAATCGCAGAGAGCTGTGCGTTAGTGAGTAGTCCTTGCTGATAAAGAACATCTTCAATCTCAGTCTGGGCAGAGGGTTGCATGATTCCATTATCATAAATTAAGCAATCAAGTGTCAATCATAAATTTGATCTTAAAAAAGAAAATCTGTATCAAAAAAACTAAATAAAAATTAATTTAGTATAATCTAGCTTATGATTGCTCATCTTATTATTGAAAAATATTTAGATCAACGCATTTTAGAGATAGAAAAAATAATGACGAAATACAACTTCTCTAAAAACAGACCAAATATGCTTTGGATAGATGATGAGAAGGTTGGGATAGCACAGGCTAAATTAATCAGAGACCATTTTAGTTTAAAACCGTTTGAGGGATCATCATCTGCAGCAGTTATTATTCAAGCCGATTCAATGACCCAAGAAGCGCAGAACTCTTTACTTAAAACAATAGAAGAGCTTAAAGAAGAAAATTTAATTATTTTAGGATCTTCATCCGAGACTTCTCTAGTTCCACCGATTGTTTCCAGGTGCTTTTTAATTTATCCTCAAACTTCGCAGTCATCTCAGAAATTAAAATTTCAAGAAGATATCAACCAACTAAAACAAATGAATATTGAATCCAGATTTGTGTTTATTGAAAAACTAAATGATAAAGAATCATTTTTAAATGAACTAGAATATTTTTTTCAACAATCATTACAAAAATCACCAGATCAAAGCTCCCAAAAAGATAATATTCATTTTCTAGAAAAAATTTTAGAAGCTCAAAAATGGGCTCAACAAAACGTCAATATAAGAGCTGTTTTAGAATATCTAATGTTGGAGATGCCTTAAATTAAATATTAGATTTTCTATACAATGTTTAGATCTATAAAACAGTCTAAACTCGATCAATACAGTTGCATTTTGTAAAGACATCGGTTAAACTACAAAAGTTAAATATTAAAATCGCTTAATACTGGAAAATAATTAGAAAATATTACTTTTATGGCTACTGATCTTAAACACTACGAAGCTGATCAAATTCAAGTTTTAGAAGGTCTAGAACCTGTACGCAAAAGACCAGGAATGTATATTGGCTCAACTGACGAGAGAGGTCTTTGGATCATGATAAAAGAGATCATCGACAACTCCGTTGATGAAGCTTTAGCAGGAAGGTGTAAAAATATTTGGATTAATATTCATAATGATAACTATATAACTGTAGCAGATGATGGATTCGGCATACCATGGGAAACTCATCCTAAAGTTGGAAAATCTGCTTTGGAAGTTGCGATGACCGTGCTGCATGCAGGAGGAAAATTTGGAGAAGGAGCATATAAAATTTCTGGGGGGTTACATGGAGTTGGAGCTTCTGCAGTAAATGCGTTGTCGGAATATATGAGAGTTGAGACTAGAAGAGATGGAAAAACATACTTTCAAGAATATAAAAGAGGAGTACCTCAATTTGATGTGCGAGCTGAAACTGCTGATGATGAACCTAAAAACTTTAATTACCACTTCAAGTGGACCACTAAGCATGGAGTAAGAACAACGTTCAGAGCAGATAGTGAGATTATGAGCACTATTGAAGCAAAAACTGAGCAAGTTATAAAACAAATAAAAAATAGAGCATACCTCGTAGCTGGATTATATTTTCACTTTTTTGATGAACGGACATCTGAAGAGCTGCATTTTTATTTTGATTCCGGGATTGTTGCTCTAATAAGACATCTAAACCGTAACAAAGGTCCCCTCCACGGACCAATTTACATTCATAAATTACTTGATAATATCGACGTTGAAGTTGCAATCCAGTATTCTGAAGGATTTAACCCAACAATTGAGTCATATGCTAATGTACAAAGTACTCAAGATGGGGGAACTCATTTAACCGGATTTAAAACGGCATTAACACGATCTATTAATGACTATGCTAGAAAACAGGGGTTTTTAAAAGAAAAAGACGATAACTTAATTGGGGATGATACATTAGAGGGAATAACTGCAGTAGTTGCGATTAAGATGGATTCCGAAGAACTTCAATTTGAGTCTCAGACGAAAGATAAATTGGGGAATGCCGAAGTTGGACCAATTGTTTCACAGATAACAAAAGAAGGTCTCGATACATTTTTTGAAGAAAACCCATCAGACGCTAGACAGATAATAGATAAAGTTTTGACTGCTGCTAGAGCAAGAATGGCAGCAAGAGCTGCTAAAGATGCAGTTTTAAGAAAAAGCGCGTTTGAAGGCGGTTCTCTCCCTGGAAAACTGGCAGATTGTCAAGAAAAGGACCCTGAGCAGTCTGAATTGTATCTTGTGGAAGGGGATAGTGCCGGTGGTTCAGCAAAACAAGGAAGAGACCGAAAATTTCAAGCTATTTTACCTTTAAGAGGAAAAATTTTAAATACTGAAAGAGCACGGTTAGACAAAATATTAGAGTTTGAAGAGATAAAGGCATTGGTGATTGCGTTAGGAACAGGGATATCAGATAGTGTCGATTATGGAAAGGTGAGGTATAAAAGAATTATTCTTATGACTGATGCAGATGTCGATGGAGCTCATATTAGAACTTTACTTTTAACATTTTTCTTTAGATACTTACCAGAACTTATTAATTTAGGATACGTATACATCGCTCAGCCTCCACTCTTTAAAATTCAAAAAGGGAAATCTTTGCATTACGCTTATTCAGACTTGGAAAGAGATCAGATATTAAAAGAGCTTGGTGTATTTGGAAAAACTGAAGGGGGAGCTGTCATCCAAAGATATAAAGGTCTAGGAGAGATGAATCCAGAACAGCTTTGGGAAACAACGATGAATCCTGAAACAAGACTTTTAAAGCAGGTGTCTATCGAAGATGCAGCGGCTGCAGATGAAATATTTACAATGCTGATGGGGGAAGAAGTAGCTCCCCGTAAAAAATTTATCCAAGCTAATGCTAAACAAGCAATTTTAGATGTTTAGTAAACGAAAATTGATTTCAGTGAAATATTTCCTTCCTTAGTTTAAAATATATATCAAATGAAGAAAGTTCATTTTTTAGGAATAGGCGGCAGCGGTGCTTCAGCAGTGGCTCTAATCGCCAAATCTTACGGATTTGAAATCAGCGGATGTGATAAAGTTCCCAATAGCGATTTTACTCAACACTTTTCTAAAGGAATGGTCAAAGAAGGTCATGATCCAAAACATCTTGCAGATATCGATATTTTAGCAGTTACTCCAGCCATTTTTTCCGCTGATCCTGATAATGAAGAAGTAAAAGTTGCGAAGGAAAAAGGGATTGAAGTTTTAACATGGCAAGAGTTTATGGGGAAATATTTAGAAAAAGACAAATTTGTAATTGCAGTTTGTGGTACACATGGAAAATCAACAACTACTGCGATGGCAGGATTGTTGCTGGAGAATGCAGGATTAGACCCCACAGTAGAGCTAGGAGCGATTGTCCCTCATTGGGGAACTAATTTTAGAATAGGTAAGAGTAAATACTTTGTTACTGAAGCCGATGAGTTTAACGATAATTTTTTAGTTTCCCATCCAAATATTACCATTATGACTACTGTAGAGATGGATCACCCTGAATATTTTGCCGATTTTGAAAACTATAAAGAAAGCTTTAAGCAATTTATGTGGCAAACAAAGGATAAAATTATTCTTAATCTCTCAGACCCAGGAATTCAGGAGGTAATTTATAATGAAACTTTTCCCGCCGATATTATTGATTATTCTCATCACTTAATTAATTTTTCCCTTAAAATTCTAGGTGATTTTAACATACTAAATGCTTCTGCGGTCTATCAGCTAGGACTAATACTCGGAATTGAACCGACAACCATTAAAAGAGTCCTCTCTTCTTATCATACTTTACAAAGAAGACTTGAATACTTAGGAAATTATCAAAACACTAAAGTCTACAGCGATTTTGGTCATCATCCAACAGAGATAAAACTTACAATAGCAGCATTGAGAAAGGAATATCCACATAAAAAGATTGCAGTAGTATTTCAACCTCACATGTTTTCCCGAACAAAGGCTTTATTCCCAGAATTTGTAAATGTTTTTAAGAATGCCCCCGTTGACCAGATATATATCCTGGATATATATCCTTCTCGTGAGCCAATAACAAATATAATAACCAGTCAGCAGCTATGTTTGGCTATTGACCGAGGAGACGTAAATTTTTCTTCTAAAAAAGATAGCTTAAAATTAATAGAGAATGGAAATTTTGATGTTGTCCTTTTTCTAGGAGCTGGTGAGACTCATGATATGGCTCGAGAGCTGCTCACTCTACCTTCAACTTTTTAAAATTCTTATATGAGAGTGAACTTGTTCAGAATGTTTAGGAGAGATTACATGCATTTAAATCATGTCATTCTTTCAAAGTCCAATCTTATTCAAAATTACCTTTATCTAAAATCTTTGAATTCGAAGCTGCAAATAGCTGCTGTTTTGAAAAGCAATGCATATGGGCATGGACTGATTGAAATAGCATCTATACTAGAAAGCCAAAATCTTCCTTTTTTTTGCGTTGACAGCCTTCATGAGGCTTATCGGCTGTATAAAACGGGGATAAGAACTCAAATTCTGATCATGGGGTATTTTAATCCTGAGAATCTAAGAGTAAAAAAGCTTCCTTTCCAATATGCACTTTTTGATCTCGAAACCGCCAAAATTATTAATAAATACCAAAAGGGAGCTAAAGTACATATAAAGGTTGATACCGGTATGCATAGATTAGGTGTTCCCATTGACGAACTATCTATCTTCTTAAAAGAATTAAAAAAACTTAAAAATATTAAGGTAGAAGGAATTATGTCTCATTTTGCCCTCTGTGATAATCCAAAAGATCCTTTATACAAATTACAGCTTTCTAACTTTCGCAAAGCAAGAGAGGAAGTATTGTCTGCTGGTTTTAATCCTCATTGGTTTCATATAGGAGCTAGTGTAGCTTTACTAACACCTAAGGTCAGAGAAGAGATTAGTAAAGAATCAAATCTTGTCAGAGTGGGCCGGGGTCTATATGGAATAAGCCCCAAAAAAGAGGACTCAAATCTATCTCCAGTCCTTCTGCTTACTACTCAAATAGCCCAAATCAAATTGTTAAAGAAAGGTGATTGTGTTGGTTATGATGGAACATACCAGGCAAAAAGCAAAGTTAAGATGGCAATTCTCCCTATCGGCTATAATGATGGAGTTGATAGAAGACTATCAAACAAAGGGTTTGTTAGAATAGGTGATGTGCT
>DAIDIY010000033.1 GCA_027451625.1 Candidatus Daviesbacteria bacterium
AATGTCAAGATTAGGAGTCTGTATAATAATATTATCTATTTTGCTTCCTTTTAAGAATCTAAATATTTTTTTTATCCTATATCTACTTTAACGAATACACTTCTATTTCGGTTTAATAATTCTTAACACATTTATACCCTCACCTACATCTTCGATTCTAATATTAACTCCTTTATCTAAAATAGGAAGTTTTTAAAATAAAGGCACTAAAACATTCTGACGAAAAACAACAATCTACTGAATTGCTATGAAACGATAATGTTTTCACCAAAGTTCCATCATATCATTCTGTATTATTTTTGAAATCAACCTTAAATTTCCAAAACGATCTTTTGACTTTTATGAATAACTTTTTAAACCTGAATCTAATAACCAGGCAATAGAGGTAGACATTAATCTCGCGTGACTAGAATATCTTAAGATTGATCCTTTTATAATGTTCATTTGAAAAAATTCTCTGAGAAGATCCAAATCTTTATACCTAAAATCTAAAGAATAAGCTCTGGCTCCCTTTTGACGGAGTTCTTTAGTGGCTAAGGACCTACCTCCCCCAATATCTATAATTACCTTACCCGAAAGATCAACAGGGAAATCTATACATGATTTTACTAAATCAAAACTTGCTGCCAATACAAATGATTGATAAGGTAAATTAGAGATATTCCAGATATTTTTTCTCTACCATAAATCTATATTCAAAACCAAATTATAATTTTAAAAAAATCATAAGAGATCATCTGCTCTTTTTATTTTTACAAAAAAAACCTACTTTAGAGATAAAGTAGAAATTGCATAAACAAAATATATTTTTTAATTATTCCTGAATAAAACAAAAGATTAAACTTTCTAAAACATAATCTAGGATTTATACTGAACTTATCTTATTTAAGATATATGTTTCAAAAGCCCCATTTTCTATCAAGAGACATTTTATTAATTAGTTTTTCAGCTTTTTTTGCAGATCTTGGTTATCAAGGGGTAACAGCACTTTTCCCTCTTTTTTTAGTGATCGAGCTACATCAACCAATTTATATTTATGGTTTAATCACCGCTTTAAGTTTTGGGGCGGGTTCATTTTTTGCGTATCTTGGAGGTAAAGCCGGAGATAAATTTGATAAAAAAACAATATCAATACTAGGAAATATATTCATCCCGCTGATGTCTTTTAGCGCTTTAACTCATATGCTCTGGCTTAGCGGAGCTTTATTTATTTTTGGTTGGTGGGCTCGATATTTCCGTACTCCCTCCAGACGAGCACTTTTGGTTAATGTATCAGATCCTCAATACCGCTCGAACGTATTTGGTTTTTTACATGCTTTAGACATAGGAGGAGGAATGGCATCAACCCTTTTTGCATTACTATTGATAATTATATTCCGTATAAATATAAGCATCATTATTCTCTTATCCGCAATTCCTCTTATTATTTCGACTTTTCTTCTATTTTTTGTCAAAAAAGATAGACTATATATAGATAAACCTCATTTTAATCAAAATCCTCAAAAACACACAAAAAATCACCAAGATAAAATTATATTTATAGCTATTTTAATATCAGCAACTTTCTACGGATTCAGTTTTTATAATCTCGGTTTCCCTATCCTTACAGCAGCCCTTCATAGCTATAGCTACAGCCTCGGAATCATTACTTACACTATTTATCTAGGAGTTTCTGCAATAAGCGGTTATATCTTAGGGTCAGTTAAAATAAAAGCTATTAGAGCTTTATGGATGCTTGGATATCTACCTTCTTCTTTATCATCGTTACTCATTGGGTTGTCTGTTTTACTTCATCTGGAGTATCTATCATTTTATCTATTTGTAGCTGCCTTAGGGTTCGGGATGGGAGCAGTCGAAACTTATGAACCTACAGCAATATCATATATTGTCGAGCAAGAAAAGCTCTCTATGGGAATGGGTTGGTTGAGTGTTTCAAGAAGTATTGGCCAATTTTTATCTAATCTAATTATGGGTATTCTTTTTTCATTAAGCCAATTTTATTCTTACTTCTATGCTTTTGCTGCAGCCATTATCGCAACAATAATTTTAATGGCTGCTGATTTAGCAAACCCCGATAAAAAATAATCATAACTCAAAGCTCAGATAATATCACAATATCTTAAGCAGGTTTGCAATATTAAGCATTCTTTAAGTTTTTAATTTTATACTTCATTTATTAGTCGTCAAATCAGGTTTAAAAACCACAAATACAAAATGACGATAATAACCCTGCTCACCTATACTGTATTATTACACCTAAGCGCGTAATAGCAGATAGGTTAGAGCAGGTATACTTTTTTAGTAAACCAAACTTTAAAAAACTGATTCTTCCACTTAAAAGTAGAAAACTTGATAATATTTCTTTATAAAATATGGCTTTGATCATCTTTAGGTTTAATATTACGAAACCATAAAAAATAAAGCACAGCGTTAGCCGCCATAAAAAAACTTCCCGCAAAAAAAGGTAAATCTAAAGATCCTAGGTTTAACCAAAATCCTGAAATCGCTGGAGAAATTGCTGCTGGTAGCCGTCTAGCTACTCCACTTATTCCTGCAGCTGTTCCTCGCATGTCAGGATCAATTATTCCCATTGTATAGGACTGTCTAATCGGCATCGCTGAAAGAGAAGATGCCATTCTCAAAATAACAAAGGTTGCCGCAATTGGATATGTTGGTGCAAAAGCAAGAGAGAGTGTAAAAAACGCTCCTAAAATTCTGGATGCTGAGATAATATTTACATCTCCAAAACATCGCGCCAGATAAACTACCCAGACAGATGAAAAAGATGTTAAAAGTAGGCTTAAGCCAATAACGGGTCCGATTTCAGCTGGAGAAGCTCCGAACCTTAAATACAGCCAGTAAGGAAGTATTCCGCTTATAAACCCCAAACCGAAACCATTTAATACTCCGGCTGTAGCAATCTTCCAAATCCGTTTATAATTAAAAGATCTCTTTTCACTTTCTTCTATTGTTTTCTCCTTCTTATCTTTAGGATTCTCGGTTATTGGAATCAAGATAATAAGAGTCAGGATACCTATTAAAGATATCCCCATAAAAAATGGTTTATAGGAATTAACTAATGAGAGATGGAAGGTTACTCGTATAGCCTCCGGAGCTGCAGCAAAAAAAGCTCCTAGTGAGGTTGAAAAAGTACCTACTATGCTATTTATAGTAAATACTTTAGGTCGATTTGTAATATTGGTCTTTTCTGATATTAATGCTGTTTCTGCTGGAGCAAAAGGCCCTGCTTGTCCTCCAGCTCCGCCGCTTCGACCAATTCCTCCGAGAGCACTTATAAAAATAAGAACAAGTGGAAGTGTAGTTATACTAAAAATAACTCCAGAGATTGCCAACAATATAGAATATGCAAGGAGGAAAGGTTTCCTTCCCACTCGGTCACTTAAAACACCTGTTACTAAAGTAAGAACCGCACTTGCTGCACTTCCTATACCCAAGGTTATTCCTATAAGCCAAGCAGAAAATCCAATTTGGCTCAAATAAATTGCAAAGATTACAATAATATACCCTTGACTAAAACTTCTTAGTCCTCTACTCAAAACAAGTCGTTTTAAATCTTTTGTGGGTAGCCACTTTTCCAAAAAGGGTACAGGTATTTCCATATTTTTAATTAAACAGAATCTTATTCTACCCGCTTTAGATTCTTTTTTTAAGTAGCTTCATAATAATATTAATTATTTACAAAATACTCCCTCATAGTTAAACAACAGCAAGGGATGCTATATACTAATCTTTAAGAATAATTATTTAGCTTAAGACATCTAAAATTTACAGATCTTATCTAAATTCAAAAACATGAACAACTCATTCCTTATTAGCTGGATTAACAACTCATTAAGCTATTTCCAAATAATTTATCCTTGGATTCTGGTTGGGATAGTAATCTCTATTATTTTAAAAAAATATCTTAGTCAAAACATAGTGCGGAAATTTTTAGGAAAATCTGACGTATTATCTATTCTGATAGCAGAAATTATCGGAGCACTATCTCCTGTTAGTATTATTGCACTGCTTCCTTTGGCTCCAACAATACTTTCCGATGGTGCAAGCCCAACTACTCTGATAGCATTTTTACTCTCAGCTCGTGCATATAATCCAGAAGCTTTGCCTATCTCAATAAGTCTCTTAGGTTTAAAAATTACTTTTTTTAATCTTTTAATTACTTTTTTGGGTATTACAATTTGTTCTGTAATCCTCAAAAGAGGTCATTTGCGTATTAAATCTAATATTAATAAAGAATCTAGTTTTTTGATGCAAATTATCTCTTTTATCGGTTATATCCTTGTTGGTATTATCATCGCCGGATTGCTAGTTAGTATAATGTCTCCCAATATAATATCCCAATATGGCGGCCAGAGTATATTGTCAATCCCCTTCACAATACTTTTTGGATTTTTGGTTTACCTCGGATTTGTAGGTTATTTTCCAATAGCAAAATCGTTTTTGGATTTAGGCGTATCTCATGCAGCAGTCATTACATTCCTAAATTCAGCCAATATAATAAATCTTACATTTTTACTGATGTTTATCCCTATTATCGGTAAAAAGAATTCAATAAGAATATTTACTGTATATTTTTTAATTGTTCTTATATCAGGCATAGTCCTTTATATAGCTCATATCTAGCGATTTATTTAATCTTATTTTCAATAAAGATTGTTTGGGTATTGATATATAGAATAAGCTATGTGATATTAATATTAGTAAAATTTATATGAAGGGATTCATGCAAGTTTTGATTGTAGTCCTTTCTTTAATAGGCATCACTGCTGCTGTTTATCTAGTTCAACAAAAAACCCACTTTCTTTCTCAAGCTTATTCTGGAGATCAAATGCTCCAAATGTTTTCTAATGTAACTAACCCTTCCTTGGCAAATTCTCAAACTAAAACATTCAACTTTTCATCTACCTCTCCTAATAATGTAATAAACGCTACTTCCCAATCTATTCCTTCTTCATCTCAAAATCCAGGATCGTCAATAGTTCTTGGCAATAACAATAGTCCATCGACTTCAGAATCATATAACCAAAACATGATAAACGGGAGCCGTTTTACTACAAACTCAGGCCAAAGTTATGCACAGTCAATAAGTGTCTATCTTGCCAATTATGATGGTGCCTCTCCACAGATACAGATGGCAATATACACAGATATAAATGGTTCTCCTGGAAGGCTTATTTGGAACTCTTCAGATATAATAGGAAACCATAAAGGGTGGATTAGTGTATCTCTCCCCTCAATTCCGTTATATCCAAATACCGCTTATTGGTTGATGTTTAATACTCATGGCAAAGCTGCAATAGCAGAAGTTAATCCTGGACAAGGAATCTCGTGGAATTCAAACTCTGTAAAATACGGCGATTGGCCTCCAGTTCTAAGTTCAGGTACTTTGAGCCATAAAGAATATTTTATTTATCTTAGTCTATCCCCAAGTCCTAACCTTATTACACCGACAACAAATCCCTCAGCCACTCTTATTCCTACATATTCTGCGACTCCGATAACATCTCCTACCTCTATACCAACTCCTGCACCTACAACACCAATATATCCAACAATTTCTAATTTAATATTAGGCTTTAAAGGAACTCCAGCAGTAACTGATACCGGAGACTTAAACTCACTGGATGGAGGTGAATTTACAACGGGGAGTCAAGGAGGACCAGCTACTTCAATGAGTATATACATAAACCAAGTTGACAGTACGAATCCCGGAGTCCAATTAGGTATCTACACAGATTATTACGGTAAACCTCAAAATTTACTTTGGCACTCAAGCACTTTTAATGCTATCCAGGGATGGAATACAGTTCCTATTAGTCAATCTGTAAATCTTTCCGCTAATACTTCTTACTGGCTGCTATTTAATGTAAATGGTGCTGGAACTGAAGGTGGATGGGATGCAAATTCAGGTAATGGCTGGTACTCAGGTAATAGTAATGTTTCATTTGGGACATGGAGTAATTCAATTAGTTATAGTGGAAATACAGACTCTCAACTCTATGCAATTTATGTAACATACTCATCTACAAACACATCACCATCCCCAACTATTTCTTCTAATTCTAGCCAATCAAGTTTTGTAAGCAATTGTAATGGGCAATTTTGTATTAATGGAGTGAATAAAAAATTTGTTGGGGTAAATTTTTATGGATTGTTGGGAAATTGCGGACCTAGTGCTAATAGTAATTACGATTCTGTGATGCAGACATTAAGCCAGGCCGGAGTTACATTGGTTCGTTTTTGGCTATTCCAACCCATGGGGAGATCTGTTTCAGATCTTCAGAACGCGCTTGATGCTGCTCAAAATCACGGAATATATCTTTTGCCTGTTTTTGCTAACCAATGGGCCGATTGTGATGGATCTCAAAAAGATGACAGCTGGTATGGTGGAGGATATACTGCAAATTATAAGCCGTATGTTTTAAATATAGTTCAACAGTTCAAAAACAATCCAGCTGTTTTTGGCTGGATGCTAATGAATGAGGCAGAGGACGGAACTAATCCCAACAATCTATATAACTTCACTCAAGATATGGCTGATTCTATAAGACAGGTTGATCAAAACCATCTTGTAACTCTTGGTACCATAGGAAGAGGACAGGGAGGAACTTTAGTCTCAACAGGAGATTATGCAAATTTGTACAACATACCAAATATCGGTTTCGTAGAAGCACATGATTATGATAGTTTTGATATTGCTTACCCTGATGTACCTTCAGGGGATGGAATTGCTTCCGATGTTCAAGTAGCTCACGACATAGGAAAGCCAATGTTGATCGGTGAAGAAGGGATGTCATCAACCAATGCTAAGTGTAATAATGGTAATCAAGCTTGGTCTAACAGACCTGCTTACACTCAAAATAAAATTAGCCAAGCATTCCAACACGGTGTATCAGCCTACATTCTTTGGATGTTCGACTTAAATGGAGGTGGAGATGGATGTGAATTTTCTCCCGGTGATCCTTTAATGAATGTTTTAAAGACATGCTCTATTGGTTCCTGTTAATAGGAGCATACGGATACATTGACTAATTTTAATCATTGGTCCAATATATAAATTAATGAAGAAAAAAATGATCAGTTATTTCAGTAAGCATGTTCTTTTTAATTCAATTACCCACCTTTTAGCTGGAATAGGAATCGGAATATTACTCGATTCACCTTTATTTTTTCCTCATCCAGTAAGATGGGCTCTTCTTTTTATAATAGCTGCCTTACTCTGTCATATCTATGCTCTAAAAGCTAAAAGATAAATTATTTTACGCTCATCAATTAGTATTTATACGCTATAATCTATTAGTTCATACATTCGAATTATATCTAAATTTTAAGATAGCTTTAGGTAAAAGCTAAATTTTTTTTATATGGTAAAGAGATTATTCTTTTTGGTGATTTACATAATACCTGTATTTCTTTTAATACTAATTTATCCTAGAAGCGTTTTTGCTGATTTAACTGGACAACCTCCTTATTTAAAAATAGATAATAAATACTCATTAATCTACACAGTTCCATTAGAATCCCTTCCTTTTAATGACTTTAAACTCCCTCAAAATAATGCTCCTACAAGCTATTTAGTCAGTCAACCTATCCATTTTCAGTTAGATAAAGGGTTTTTAGCATACAGTTTAAGCCAAAAGGATTTACAGAATGCGCAATTTATTTGGGGTTTTGGTGATGGCACAAAGTCTACCGGAATGGATATTTGGCATATATACCCAAAACCTGGATCTTACATAATAACTTTGCAGATAAAAAATACTACTGATTATATCAACCCAGATCCTACTAAACCTTTCGGTTCAGTTTTGATTAACATACTTCCCTATCCTAATTATCGACTTCCGAAGGCGATAATTAAAGTTAATAATGAAGAGGTTCAAAATCCATTATTAGATACATTACAATTAAATTTTGGCCATAGAATATATTTCGATGGTACCGAATCAGAATCTGGATCAGCTCCAATTATCTCTTATTTTTGGGACTTTGGAGATACTACATCCTCTGAGAAGAAGATTGTATCTCATCTTTTCGATAAAACTTCATCTAACACTTTTCCTATTCTTCGGGTAAAAGATAGTAACGGATTTATCTCTGATAGTTATGTTGAAGTCGATAACAGTTTAATTACCTCAGGGATAAACTTAAATCAAGCTGTTAAATCAGGAATTAGTAATTCTGCTAATAACTTATCTGCCAAAAATCCTTTATTTTCACTCTCTTCAAGTCTGAATAACTTTGTCAGGAGGCTCTCATTACAGATTTATAAAAACGGAATTATTAATTACAAGTTATTAACTTTCGTATTATTCTTTACATTTCTAGCAGGCGGTGTACATGCGTTAACCCCAGGTCATGGAAAAAGTTTGATGGCAACATTCTTAGTGGGGAGTGGAAGGAGTAAGATTATTGATATTTTGGTAATTGCATTATCAATTACCCTGGCTCATACAGCAACTATCTATATCTTAGGGTTAATCTTTTTAATCATTAACACTCATTTCCCTATAAACCAAATCGTGCCGTATTTTAACAAAGCAAGCGCTTTTTTAGTAGCACTCATCGCTTTAACCCTAATTCTTAGAGGCTATAAAAGTTACAGGCATAAACTGCTTCATGACCACAATCACGCACATTCCCATCAGCATAGCCATATGATGGATAATAATAGAAAAAATCGGATTAAATCATTAATTTTTGCTGGATTTAGCGGAGGTCTTGTTCCCTGTCTTGATGCTCTTGCTTTATTAATACTTTCAGTTACGATCAACCAAATTTTATTCGGGCTATTACTAGTCTTCATTTTTAGCCTGGGGTTGGCTGTGTCAATTATTTGTTTAGGGTTAATGCTGATCATAACCAAAAACAAGCTGAATATCGAACAAAGGTTTGGAACTAAAGCTGAGATTTATGGACCAATTATTGCTGGAGCAATAATTTTGATAATTTCTCTCAATATGTTTCTAGGTTAACAAGAAGACCACATTGAATCGATATATTTATACATGATCTCTTTGTTTACAAATAATTTAAAAGACAACTGTTGTAATTTTGACAATTTTTAGTTATAACTAAAAATATGTTTACTCTACCTAATCTTCCTTATGCGTATGATGCACTCGAACCATACTTAGACTCCGAAACAATGCATCTGCATCATGACAAACATCATGCTGCCTATATTAAAAATTTAAACGATGCTCTGACCGGACATGATGAATTATTAAATATGGATATTAATGATCTGTTAAAAAATTTAGATACCATTCCTGAAGAAGTAAAAACTAAAGTTCGGAATAACGGCGGAGGTCATGCTAACCATAGCCTTTTTTGGCGGCTTTTAATGCCTAATGGTGGAAGAGAACCTAATGGGGAAGTTGCAGAGATGATCAATAGTAATTTTGGTAGCTTTAATGATTTTAAGGACAAATTTAGCAAAGCTGCTTTGGGAATATTCGGTAGCGGCTGGGCTTGGGTAATAAAAAAGGATGGAAAGTTTATTATTTCTACCACTCCCAATCAAGATTCTCCCATAATGGAAGGATTACAACCTATTTTAGGTCTGGATGTATGGGAACATGCTTATTATTTAAAATATAATAACCGACGCAATGAATATATTGAGAATTGGTGGAATGTAATCAATTGGGAGGAAGTCAAAAACCAGTTAATTCACTCTTCTTAAAAACTTCTTACAGACAGACGACTCTAGATTACCTGATTGTAATAAAACTGTAATAACGCTTGGATAGCTATTGAGCATAAAATAGACCCTTGCTATACTTTCTTCCGATGACCAAGACTATACTGATAGTTGAAGACGATTTAGGAGTACAGAAATACTTGCGTGAATTACTTTTAGACAATGGGTACTCTGTTCAGACTGCATCTGATGGAATTCAATCTTTAAACTCGATCTCAAAATTACCTCCAGACTTAGTCCTTTTAGATCTGGGACTACCTAATATGAGTGGTGAAGCAGTCTGTGTTGAAATAAGGAAAAAATATCCAGAGATAAAGATTGTCATTTTAACTGCCAAAGATGGAGTTAATAATATTGTTCAAAATATAAATGCGGGGGCAGATGACTATGTCACTAAACCATTTGTTGCAGACGAGCTGCTGGCAAGGATTAGAGCTCATCTAAGATCAGCAGGCGGTGATACTAGACTTCACGTTGATGATTTGGAGCTGGATAACAAATCTCTTACAGTCTCTCGGAAAGGGCATATGATTCAACTAACTCCCCAAGAGTTCAAACTTTTACAATATCTTATGAACAATAAAGGTAGAATTCTAACACGTGACATGATCTTAAACCGAGTTTGGTTGTATTCCCAGGATATTGAAACCAGAGTTGTAGATGTATATATGGGTTATCTTCGTAAAAAGATTGATCAGGGATATGGGAAAAAACTTCTTCATTCCGTTCGAGGATTTGGATACATGATTAAAGAATAAACTTAATTAGTGCTTCACTTTTTAGTTTTTTATCAAATAAAAATCAAACCTAATTATTGTTTTTGAAATCCAAAATTATTTGAGGAATAGTTCCTGGATATCGTTTAACAAAAATACTATCATCAAAAAAATAATTCACGAAATTTGTTCTCTCACCATCATTAAATTCAGGAATAGCCCAAATAACATGTCTTGGATTTCTTAAATTTTGATCTAATTCTTTAAAAAATATCTCTTGTGATGTTTTATCAATAACTCTTGGATAACCCCAGTATTCTAAGATATCTTCAAAATTACTATCCGCAGCAGGTCTTTTATCTGGGGGTAATGAAAGGCTGCTCATAACCTTAAATATCGCAGCTTTTACTTCTTCATCTGGGAGACTAGAAATTTCAAATTCAAATCCTTGATTAGTTCTTAAAATTAATCTAGTTATATCAGTTTGTTCATCTGTCATCTCGGTCATACTGCCAATCTGGCGCTGTATAACCTTCCTCCTCCAGGAATCTGCATAGTCTGTAATTCTAGGAATTCTTTCCGTAAGGAAAAGCAGCATTTTATTCCGAGTATCACTTGAAAGCGCTAAATTAAAAATCGGCGAATTTCCTCTATCCACACCTAATATAAGATCATCTTCTAGCGGTATATGGGGAGGATAAGAAGATATGTTCGGATAACTGGCTAATCCTCCTCCTTCTACCAAAAATATTGACTTCTCTCCACTTTTTTGACTTTGATCAATACTTCTTTTTAATACTTCCCAATGAAACTTACTTATTTTCCGGTAAATGTGAGGGCTGTATGTTCCTGGCTTCATAGATGGATCCACCCATAAATCGGGAAACTCTTCTCTAGCTTTTTCTGTTTTTACTGCTCTTGCGGACATAGAATGATGGGATGTATATAAAGTTACATCTGAAAATTTGTCATCTGCTCTAATCATCTCATTTAGTCCTCGACATAATCCCCCTTTAACGCTAGATGTCAATCCTAAAGCCGCAATTATTGCAATTCCGTGTTCGTCGACTAATGATCTAATCCTACTTAAAATAGTAATTATACCTTTTGGAGTATCTTTAAAATGAATCCATGAAAGTTCCTCTGCACCTCTAATCTCTGTCAATCTCATATTCATTCCTTGTCCCATTTCCATCAGCATTACTATTAAACCTTTCTAAATACTTATTAGTGGTAACTGAACTCTCAGAGTTGTTCCCTTTCCTGGTTTAGAATCAATCTTTATATCTCCCCTGTGAGCTGTAATAATTGTTTTAACTAAATACAGTCCCAGCCCCATCCCTTCAGCTGAATCATTAGATCTGTAGAACTGATCGAAAACTTGTTCCAAATCGCTTTTTTTAATTCCCTTGCCCTGATCTACTATTTTAATAACCACATGTTTATTTCTTAATTCCAAAACAATCTGAATTTTTTTATCATTAGAAGAATATTTTGCTGCATTATCCAATGAATTTATAATCATTTGCAACAATTTATCAAAATCTCCGATCACTTTATGCGGCAAAGAATCAATCCTATCAATAAATTCAACTTCATGCTGGGGATGAATAAATTTAAAATTTAAAATTGCCCGATTAATGATTTCTTTTAAGTCACATTCGTTCCAATTATAGTCCAGTTGGCCTGTGCGAATTCTATTAACTTCTAAAAGTTCCCTTACTAAAAGAATAAGTCTCATAGACTCAGCAGACAAGTCTTCTATCCAGTTAATATCTACTCTCTCTTTATTCTTTACTTTTTGCGCTATAAGCTGAGCATAACCATGAATTGTCGTGATTGGAGTTTTTAGCTCATGGGCTGCCATCGCTAAAAACAGGTCTCTTTGTTCTAAGGCTTTTCTTGTTTCATCATATAACTGAGCCTTTCTGATTGCAAGCGTAGCTAGTGATCCGAAAAGTTTTAATGCATTTAATTCTCCTTTATTAAACGTACGATCTTTAGCCGAGTTAATCGTTAGCACTCCGATAGATTTGTTGCGATAAGAAAGAGGAATAAAAATTGTCCATTTTATCCCATGCGGCTTAATCTCAGGATGAGCTTTAGCGATACTCTTTGCACTCACAATTTGAGTCTTTTGCTGTTTAAATACCCGATAGACATTTCCTCGGCTTCGGTGTTGAGTAACGTATCCTGTTTGATGAGATGAATAGACTCTCTTTAATTCTCCATTTTCTTCTAAGATAATTGTTCCATAAACGGCTTCCACAAGTGATACTGCTTCATCTACAATGACAGCATATGTGTCGCCAGGAGTTAATGGCTCTAAAAATTTTAATGAAGATTTTGTAATACCATTTAAAATACTAGACGTAGTCATTGAAACAATTTTACAAAAATACGGCACTCTAAAAAAGTATCTTTACCTATATATTTCTTAGTTCTTACAATTATTCAAATTTTTTAGAAGATGTACTATATACTTTCAATAGAAGCACCCAGCGAGGTGAGTTTTGAAACCACGTCTTCATAACCTCTTTCAATCAGCTCAGCACGATTGATTATACTTTTCCCTTCAGCAACTAATGCAGCCAAAACCAAAGCCATTCCCGCCCGAATATCAGGAGTCTCTACATTCCTCCCATACAGTTTAGATGGACCAGAGATAATAACCCGATGAGTATCTGCAATAAAAATATTTGCTCCCATACTAATAAGCTTATCAACGAAAAACATCCTCGATTCATAGATCCAATCATGCAGAAGACTAATACCTTCTGCTTGGGTTGCTAAAACTATCATTACACTCATAAGATCTGTAGGGAAACCTGGCCAGACATTAGTAATTAATTTGGGGATAGCAATAATTTTTTTAGCCGATACCACCACTGTATCTTTCCCTTGATTAATACTCACTCCCATCTTTTGCATTGGCCAGATAATAGGCTCTAAATCGAGGTTATAACAATTAGTAATCTCAACCTCACCCCGAGTTACTGCAGCGGCAATAGCATATGTTCCAAACTCCATGTAGTCAGATCCAATAGTAAATTCAACTCCATGAAGTGAAGAAACACCTTCTATAATAAGAGTTGATGTTCCTATGCCTGATATCTTAGCACCCATTAAAACGAGTAGATTGCAAAGATCTACAACGTGAGGCTCAGAAGCTGCATTACGGATAATTGTTACTCCATGACGTTTGACAGCAACGAGTAATAAATTCTCTGTCCCGGTAACTGTAGCAATCTCGAGGAATATTTTGACATCTTTATTACGATCTTTTTGGAAAGCTTTATAATGAAGATCCTTTTGGAAGACTTTATAACCCAACTTTTCAAATCCTATAATGTGTTGATCTATATCACGCCTTCCAATAACATCTCCTCCGGGATGAAAAAATTCAGCTTTGTGAAACTTAGAGAGTAATGCTCCTACTAAAACTATTGAAGCCCGGAGCTTTTTCATCTCATCTGGCCCAAGACTGCTTCTATGTAAATTTCTACAGTTGACGATAATAGTATCTTTATCTCTTGAAACCTTCGCACCCAGAGATTCTAAAATCTCAGAGAAGACTCTTACATCCGAAATATTGGGAACATTATGCAAAATAATATCTTCTTCACTTAAAATTGCTGCAGCAAGACAGGGAAGTATAGAATTTTTATTCCCCGAAATAGAAATTCTTCCTGTTAATTTTTTACCCCCATCTATTAAATATTGGCTCATATTTTTTAACTTATTTTAAAAATAGTATCCATCTAAAATTACAAATTTGGATATTTCTCACTTATATGACTTAGCCTACTCAATGTTTTATCTTCTCCTAATATTTTTAAGCTTTCAAAAAGAGGAGGTGTTACTAATTGTCCAGAGACTGCTAGCCTTATAAGTTGGAACATATCGGTCGTAGAAATATTGAGAGTAGCTGCAAGACCTTGGAAAGTCTGTTCAAACTCAATCTTATTCCATGGTCTTGCCATGGTATTCATCTTGTTATTAACCTCTTCTAATGCTTTTTTATGATCCGGTATTTTTAATTTATTAAATAGAACAACATCATATTCTGGTTCTTCAAAAATGAAGTCAGTTAGAGGAATAAAATCTGATAGTTTTTTTATTCGTTCCTTAATAAGTGGTACAAGAGGGGCAATTTTCTCTCTATCTGGATGATCAACTAAAAATCCTTCTAATCTTTTAGTTAACTCCTCGTCTGACATCTTTCTAATATACTCCCCATTCAGCCACTCTAGCTTAACAACATCAAACGCAGCCGGTGACAATCTCATAAGTTGTAGATCAAAATCCTGTTCCATCTCTGCGAGGCTTAGTATCTCTTTATCTTTAGGGAAAGTCCAACCAAGAAGAGACAAATAATTTATAATCGCTTCAGGTAAAAATCCTTGTTTTCGATATTCGTCTACTGATGTTGCCCCTGTTCTTTTTGATAGTTTACCGATCCGATCCGGATTTAACATATTTGGCCAGTGAGCAAATTGAGGAAGTTGTGCCCCTAATGCTTCAAATAAAACAATTTGTTTAGGAGTATTTGAGATATGATCCTCTCCCCTCAGGACATGGGTAATATTCATATCTATATCGTCAACTACTACTCCAAAATTATAAAGCGGGATACCGCTGCTTCGCATAATTACCATATCTCCTAGTAGTTTAGAGTCTACCGATATCTCTCCATAGATTAGATCGTTAAATGATATCTTACCTCTGTCTTCTGGCATTTTAAATCGAACTGCATACAATTTTTTTTGCGTAAGAAGTTTTTCTACTTCCGGTCCTGATAAATTACGGCATTTTCCGGAGTAAACAAGAGGAAGACCTTTTTTCTGTTTTTCTAATCTTTCTTCTTCTAACTCCTCAGGCGTACAAAAGCAATAATATGCCTTTCCCTCCGCAACCAGCTTCTCCGCCGCCGCTTTATATCTTTCTAATCTATCCATCTGATAGTAAGGACCTTCATCCCAAGTCAATCCTAACCATGTAAGTCCTTGCAGAATATTTTCTTCAAACTCTTTTTTACTTCTTGTTTGATCTGTATCTTCGATTCGAAGAATAAAGGTCCCTTTATTCTTTCGGGCAAAAAGATAATTAAATAATGTTGTATAAGCCGTCCCTAAATGAAGATTCCCAGTTGGGGAAGGTGCCATTCTCACACGTACGCTCATTATAATCTCTATTATACCAGCTTCATCCCTCTCGTGTATAATAATATTAATATTCTTGCCCTATGACATTAACTCAAGTTGCCGTTTGGACCAAACGAGTAATTTTTATTTCAATCTTTCTAATTATCGTTTCTTTATCAACCATTATTGGCTTAGATTTCTATCGCGCCTATCAAATAAGTAGGATTCCTCCTCCTGTAGAGAAAGCAGAGATGAAGTTTGGTAAGCTTCCTGATCTTTCTTTTCCAGAGGCTTCAGCTTCTTCATCAAACTTTTCTTATTCTATTGACACAACTACCGGTACTTTACCTAGTGTTCCAAAATTCGTTAAGGTCTTTTTTATTCCCCAAGCGGGAATATCTTTACTCTCATCACAAAAAGCACAAGATATTGCTCAAAGCTTAGGGTTTAATAATGGACCTACCATTCTTTCTACTACTCAACAAAAATTTACTGATAATAATAACGATTCATTTATAATAAATCTGGCTACAGGAAACTTTGGATATCAATCTTCCCCTGCCACCACTTCTGCTCAACTCGGTTCTTTAGATTTATCGAATCAAACACAAATTATTCAAAATTTTAAAAACTTTCTTTCCAATAAGAACCTTTTACCTCCTGATTTATCTTCAGGACGAGGGAATCTGGTGTATAATCTTGATTCAAACCAAGCTACCTCATCTGCAGAGGTTAGCATTTGGCCAAATGATATAAATTCTCTTCCTGTTATTACAAGCAGTGATTTAATAGGACCGATTAATGCTCAGTTTGATCTTATAACATCTGACCCAAATACCAATCCATACTTTAGTATGAACTATACATATTGGCCAGTTGACCTGACTACATCTTCTACTTATCCAGCAAAGACTGCTGATCAAGGATTAAAAGATCTTAAGGATGGGAACGGTTTTGTAATTGAGGTCCCGTCAAATCCTCAAGTTTCAATAACTAATTTATACCTGGCTTATTATGAAGGAAATTCATACTCGTCTTATTTACAGCCTGTACTAGTCTTTGAAGGACCTGGATTTAAAGCCATTGTTCCTGCTGTTGTTAATCCACCCTAGAAAAATTTATAATTTTTATACGTCCAATCTATTAAAGCTTTTGTATCAACAAATCTATAGTCACTTCCTAAAACTACAGTTAATATTTCTCTATTATCTTTATTTATAAGCCCGATTAAATTTTCTTTGGCTTGAGGGGTGGTCCCAGTTTTCATACCAATAACTCCGTCTTTACCTAAAAGTTCATTTAAATTTTTTAGATTATGAACAATTATTCCATCTTCTGAAGTAACCGTTATCGTTTTTGTTCCAAATATCGTTGGAAGAACAGGATTTTCTGCAACTCTAGTTGCAATTTGTGATAAATCATAAGCTGAAGAAAAATGATAGGGGTTATCAAAACCAGCAGGATTTTCAAAATTAGTATGGAGAAGTCCCCAGTCTTTAGCATTTTGATTCATCTTAGCAACAAATGCACTCTCACCTCCAGGGTAATCACGAGCTAAAGTATAAGCTGCATCGTTTCCTGAATTTAGGAATAATCCATATAAGATATTTAAAAAAGTAATTTTTTCTCCCTCCTCAAGTCCCATCAGAGATCCATCGATATCAGCAATATATGGTACAGTTAGAACTTCATCCAACCTGTAATACTGCAATGCGGTAAGCGCAGTCATAAGCTTAGTAGTTGAGGCAATTGCAACTTGGAGATTCGGATTTTTCGCATAAAGATCTTTTCCCGTTTTAAAATCTACAACTAAGGCTGCATTAGCACTAACAGAAGGAGGAGTAAGTCCCATTGACTGAAAGCTAGGAATAGCTGTGGGAGTAGGAGTAATTAACAATTGAACATGAGCTCCTAAAACCGCTTCGTTTTGGCTTATATTATTGGCTGAAACAATATTACTTGAGACAAAATTCAGAGCTTTTGGTAATCCTAAAATAATTCCCGTCGATAAAAATAAAATTAGACACGACAATATTATTGATATGATTTCTTTGTGCAGCCATTTATCTAGTCGGGAAACAAATTTTTTTGACATTAACTTTAATAATACATTCCATTCAACAACTATTTCAATAAAACCTATCTTCCAAGGAATAGTTGTTTATTTAAGAGTTGAAAGCCTAACATCAACGCGTTCCATATCCCTGGGGAAAAGAGAAGCCTCACGGATATTAGCAAGACCTAAGATATGCATCACTATTCTCTCTGATCCAAATGAAAATCCCCCTTCAGGCGGTAGCCCAAATCGAAATGCTTGTATATATAGTTCACTTTTTTTAATATCGACATTCCTCTCCTTGGCTCTTTCTAATAATAGATCCATATTATTAATCCGTTGTCCGCCTGTTAACCATTCTGTCCCTCTCCCGATTAAATCAAAACTTAATGTATACCCGGGGTCTTTTGGATCTTCTGAAGTATAAAATGGTCTCTTACTAACAGGATAATGAGTTATAAAAACCAGATCAGAATTCTTTTCTTCTTGAGCCCATCTTGTAATCTCTCTTTCATCTTCCGGATCAAGATCAGACTCCCTGCGATGATCTATCCCAGTTCTTTGAAAAATTATCTCTTGGGCTTCTCTTAATTTAAGCCTCGGGATAGATTGAGGTACCTTTGGTATAGTTACTCCATAATAGTTTAATGCTTTTACACATTCTTTTTCTACTCTTTCTAAAATATATTTTATAACTTCCTCAACAGTCTCCATAATCTCCTCCCAAGAACTAATAAAACCCATCTCCGCATCTAATGTTGTTACTTCAGTAAGATGTCTTGTTGTTACTGATGGTTCTGCCCGTAAAGTTTTATTAACAGTAAATACTCGTTCAAATACACCAACCATGATTTGTTTATAAAACTGAGGACTTTGAGCAAGATATGCAGTAGTGTCAAAATACTTTACTTCAAACACTTCAGCTCCACCCTCAGCAGTTTGAGGAATGATCACCGGAGATTGGAACTCTGTAAACCCTTTTTTCTTTAAAAGATCTCTAAATGCATCTATCACTACCTCCTGAACACGAAATATCTCTCTAACCTTAGGATGACGTAAAGTTAAAGAGCGGTAATCCAGGAGTGTCGGCAGTTGCAGATCAAGATCTTTTCCTCCCATATCAAAAGGTAGTTCTTCAGCTTTTGATAGAATCTCTATTCTCTCTGCTTGAATTTCTACTGTGCCAGTTTCTAGATTGGGATTAATTAGCTTTTCTGGCCTTTTTGCTACTTTACCTTCGATACAAACTACATCTTGAGGATGGAGATTACCTGACAGACTACTTTCAGCTACAACTTGAGCCAGACCAGAACGATCATAGATATCTAAAAACACAATTTTACCGTGGTCCCGTCTAGTATTAACCCAGCCAAAAATTCTTACCTTCTCATCAGTTTTTTTTATTATATCTGCAATTAAAGTTCTCTCCATAGGTTGTTTTGATAATAACAATTTGAGGCCAACTTGACAATATCAGCTTTTGGCCATAAAATATCAATCATAAATTGAATCTATGAATATTGAAGTTGAAATTTTATTTACTTATCTCCTTTGGGTGCTTATTATGGCACCGATCCAAGGGAGGTCTCTTTTTAGGTAAAAGATAACCTAAAAGAAAGAATCAAGACACCTCCCGAAAGGGGGGTTTTTTTATGGATTATGACAGAATTTATTAAGACAACTGATTCATTTTATCAAGATTTAGTATCCCATACAGAGGATATGGAACATGCTGTGTCACGGTCTAAATATAGAGATGATATAGAGTGCATGCAGAAGGCTTTACAGCATAATTACCCTGAAGGTAAATATAGAGTTATTACCGGGGAGCAACCATATGGAGCGTTAGGCACTCCTAAGGTTCTTGGAAAAAGAATTTTAGCTACAGCTTTAACCAAACATCATCCTGATGTTGTATCAATTGAACTATTTGCCAATCTAGATTTAGTCGGATCGGAAAAAGGATTTTATCAATTATCCATACCAAATATAGGGTCTCCAGATGGGGTGTTAGGATATAATTTACTCTCAGAACGTATTCGGTCAGACGATTCAATTGCAGCTGGTATTCAACTCCCTAATGACTATATCACAAGACAAATAGCAAAAGCATTACAATCATTTAGAGGATATTATCCCGGTCAAATGCCTCATGGAAGAGGTCCTCGTTATGATATAGATGTAATGTCTAATTGGGCAAGATTATACGGTGTTCCAGAAAAAACTAGTGTTAATCAACTAGGAAATTATGCTGAGGCACATATTCAATGGCTAACTAATTTAGAGCATACTCTAGGAATAAAACTAGATTATTTGGCTCGCGAAAGCGAAGTAGATCTTTTACTTGCTAAAAATGGAGGTATAAATATATTAGACAAAACATGGAAGAGAGGAATAAGAAGATTAAGAGAAATTGGATATACTCCTGTAGGAATTAAAATAACGGAAGACCAAGATGAAATTACTCCTTTTAATTTATCTTATAATGGCATCAGATTAAGAAGTAGATTCGTAAATAATGACGGCTCAAGAATTTTACTCAGTAATCCGAAAGATCCTAGCTCATCACATGAGATTACCATTGATGATGCAATAAGCGGGAAATACGGTTTTTCATTTAGAGCCGTTCCAAGAGTACTTCTATATTCTCTGGCCGCACTATCAGGTCATATAACTGGAGGCGGGTCTATTTATAATCAGGATGCAAGATATTTCATGGAATTGGAAGGAATGCCTTATTTTCCCATTACTAACATGCATGCTGAAGAAAACGGAGAGAAACTATCTTGCATACAATATATATCATTAGCCCTATCCCGTTCTAATCACCCTGGAGCAGAAGAAGCTCTTAGAAAAGGTCATCTTTCTCTTTTGGATTTTGTGTTATCTTGCAATTTAACAGAAGCTAGAGAATGTATAGCAAATACCATAGACAAAAATCAACCATTTAAGACTTCTCAATATATAGTAGTTCCTAATAAAGAAGGCGCAATACCAAATATTAGTTAAAAGATTTATGAAAAATTTAGAGGCTGTAATCACTCCAAATCAAGATAGAACTTTAGTCCTAGGCGCGGCTACAATTGAATCTACGTTTAAATTAATTCCTGGAACTCATCACGAACCTGATACTACATTAACAATTGTTCCGGTAGAAAAAAGCTATGGAGGATCTGGATTATGCAATGCTCTAGCATACAATCGGACAGGAATAGCTATGACAGATTTAGTTACGACAGGAGCAACAGTAAATGGCGTTCCCACTCCTGAATCTTTGGATATCAAAGAATTCTTGAAAAAAAACGCGATAACACCATCTATTCAATGGCATAATGGAGTAACCGAGCAAACTCTTATAATACTTAGTGGATGTGATGACGATCCCAAACGTGGTTTTAGAACCGCACAATCAGAAGGAACATTATTAAGAGAATTTTTTTTCGTTGATGATCAACTTAGAAAAAAAATAGTAGATTATCCTTTATTAATAGCAAGTTCGTTCGGACCCAAAATCATCTTGAAGTTGGCAGAACTTTATAAATCTCAAAATAATGATAGTAAAACTCTATTTGCTTGGGCCTTAAACAAAGAATCTGCAGATAATATTGGAAAAGATAAATCCATTCAAGAATCAATACTTAACGGTAATATAGATATAATGTTTATGTCCAGCAATGAACAGGCATCAATTCTTAGTCATTTAGGAGCAATCGGACCAATCGACAAAATAAGGACTATTGTAGTAACTAAAGGAAGCGCTGGCTGCTCCATCAGAGATCGTCTGAACGGACATACTATAGAGTTGGATATACCTATATTTGATGTACCTAAATATATAAAAAATGATAATGGTGCAGGTGAAGCTCATCACATGAATTTTCTAGCGACATTATATACATCTCAAGATCTTTTGTCGGATTATCCTAATAAAACTTTTAGAGCAAGAGTTATAGAGATTGCTGGAAATATAGGTAATTTAGCTTCATACTTAAAGATACAGCATCCTGAATCTTTATGGTTTCCATCTTTAGACTTCACTTTATTAGATGAAGAAATAAAAAATGATAAGCTTTCTCCTAAAGAGATAGCAAAAAAAGTATATGAAAGATATTTAGATAGTACATATGACTAAACAGAAGAACATACTTGCAATTACTGCTCATCCAGATGACCACGTAACCTTTGCTGGAACAATTTTTAAATTGAAGGAACAAGGTTACGATTACCATGAATTAATATTAACAGCAGGGGGAGAGGGCGGTAATTACAAAAATTATAATTCTAAGAATAACAATTCTAAAGTCACTAAAATTAGAGATCGAGAGCTTGAAAAGGCGTCTATAATAATGGGAACAAAAAAAATATATAAATTTAATCTAGAAGATCAAAATATTTCTTACAATAAAGAACTTATGCAAAAGATAGTCAAGGTTATTCGAGAGATCAGGCCTGATATTGGCATAACTATGAACTTAATAGATATACATCCTGACCATATTGCAGCTGCTCAACTAGCCAGAGAAGCCTTCCGTTGGTCAGCTAAAGGAACCTATCATCCAGAATATGGAGAAGGGCACAGAACACCATGTGTATTATTTGCTGAAGGAAATCTTCCTATTACTCCAAACATATTAGTAGATATTACTGAATTTTATGACAAAAAATATAAACTATTTAAAGTCTATAATTCCCAGGCTTCTCCTATGGATTTAGAATTATTAAAGAGCTTTGCAATCATCCGAGGATACCACTTGCGGCGTAAAGGGAGTAAATATGCAGAATCATTTTCTGTAGAACAAAATATCCTTCCCATTCTTTTTGATTATGACTGAAAGAACTCCTTCGATTAGAAAAAATATTTACGCTTTTGATTTTGATTCTACTCTTGGAAAAGTCGGTCCAGAAATCGACAACCAAATGTTCGTTTTCATTTCTAGATGTACAGGAATTCCTATTGATAAGGTTGAATATTTAGCACCTCGGCCTTATTCTATCAGAACTCACCTTGAGAATCTTTCGAATCATTTTTCTTTATCTGATATTAATCAGACTTTTAAAGAAATATCTAATTTCTTAAAATATATATTCAGAGATATCCTATATCCAGACACTATAGAAGTACTTAATAAACTAAGAGATCAAGGTAGTATAATTGGCGTAGTTACCTATGGAGGAAAAGATTACCAAAGGCTTAAGATCGTAGCTAGTGGATTAGAGCCAATTATAGACTTTTTAAAAATAACCTCAATACAGTTATCAAAAGGCAACTATTTAGAACAAATACAAAGAAAATACCCCTTTTTACCACTGCACTACATTGATGATAGAGTTGAAGAATTAACATCAATACGTGACCATGTAAGTACAAGATACAGAACACCTTCCCTTATCCATATGCGCAGAAGTTCCTCACAAGACACTACGAATACTAAATTACCTTTTCCTGTAATTTCTACTCTCTATCAACTTTTAGATTCTAATCCAAATGAGACTTAGGTTCGTAGCCAAACAAAATAACATTCTTTCTTATATACTAGAAAAGATATTAATCAAAGAATAATTAAATATTTAAAGTGCTCACAATTTATCTGTTATATCTACTCTAGATTTATAACTTTAAGTTGTAGTTTATCTTCACCTGTAAAATTATCTATCTCTAAATAATACATCAGATCTACTATCTGTCTCTCATCAAGAATTTTTGCTTTATCTCCTTTAGAGAAAGCTATCGCTTGGACTCCTGCAATCTTTGCTCGAAGGTGCTTTCCATTGCCTACTGTTTTAACATTTGAAATTTCTTCTTTTATGGATCCAAAGAGAGGTTTTGGGTTTCCCATCCCGAATGGTTCAAATATTGATATAGCTTCGATCCAGCTCAAATCTATAGAGTCTAAAGACAGAATCGCCTCAACTTCTTGGCTACTGTTACTTTCATAAGAAACAGTATCAAAAGCTTTGGTCAGACTACTTTTAAGGTCAGTAATCTTTTCACTCTTTAGGGTAAAACCAGCTGCTTTTGGATGTCCTCCTAAATCTATAAGTAAGTCTGAGAATACCCTTATAGTCTCTACAATATTAATACCATCAACTGATCTAGCGGAACCTTTAGACTCAATCTCTCCCTCAGAGATAATAATCGCTGGCAAATGGTACTCCTCTGCCAATCTTCCTGCCACCAGTCCGATAACTCCAGGAATCCAATCTTTAGAAGAAAGAAAAATTACTTTTTGTCCTTTTAAATTTAAGCCGTCGATTATACTTTTAGCATCCCAAATAGCTTTCTCTGTAATCTTTTTTTTCTGATCATTAGTATCACAAAGTTTAGTTGCCAGATTATATGCTTTTTCTGGATTAGAAGTACAAAGAAGCCGTAATGCGTCCATTGCATGCTCTAATCTCCCAATAGCATTAAGTCGAGGCCCTAAGATATACCCTATATGATAAGTATTAATACTTCCTAAATTAAGATTTGTTTTTGCAAAAAGTGCTAGAAAACCTACTCTCTCAGTCCTATTTAAAATTTCTAAACCTTTTTTTACTAAAGCTCGATTTATATCAACCAAAGGAACAAGATCACACACTGTAGCAACAGCAACTAAATCCAATAAGCTCTCTACAAAATCTTTATCGTCAGATAGTCTTCGTGCCAAAGCCCAGGCAACACCTGCTCCGGCCATCTTCGTTGAATGAACTACAGCATGTGCTTTTGGTAAACTAGATCCCGGCAAATGGTGATCTGAGATAATTAGATCTATTCCTATCTTTTTTGCATAGAGTGCTGCCTCTTCTGCAACGATTCCATTATCTACGGTAATAATCAGCTTTGCTCCCTGGTCTCGAGCTTGATCTATTCCATATATTGAAAGCCCATATCCTTCTTTTTCCCGATGAGGGATATAAGGCAAGATCTTAGCTCCTAAGGAAGAGAGAGTATGATATATTATTGCTGTTGCGCAAACCCCATCGACATCGTAATCACCAAAGACAATAATTTGTTCCTGGTCTTTTATTGCTTGTAGAATCCTCTTTTTGGCTTTTTCTATTCCGGGTATTAGTAGCTCTTCTTCAAAGTCTGATATATTACAATCAAAAAACTTTTTTTGTTGCTCTTTAGTTTTCAGGCCTCTATTTTTTAATAGTTGATTTATTAAATCATCCTTAGAGGTAACAACATCCTTAATCTGTACCGGCAGCTTCCACTCCATAACCATCCGATTGTAACATAAGTGATAAAAATTGTAGAATAGCCTTAATTGCCTACTCTCAAAAAAATAATTATGAACTTAAAAGTATCAAAAGAGATTAACGATGTTTTGGATAAATTTACCAAAGCAGGATATAAAATTTACATAATCGGTGGATCAGTACGCGATCTTTTAATAAACCGCCAAACCCTTGATTGGGATTTTACAACCAGTGCCAAACCAGATGAGATTTTAGATCTTTTTCCCCAAGGATACTATGACAATAAATTCGGAACTGTAGGTATCCCCCTTACTAAAAATATAAATGAATCACTAAAAATAGAAATTACCACTATGCGCAAAGAGGGAGATTATAAGAATTTCCGCCATCCACTAGAGGTATCTTGGACTGATGAAATTTTAGAGGATTTAAAAAGACGAGATTTTACCATAAACTCTATGGCTTTAGACCAAAACCTTACTCTTTATGATCCATTTCATGGACAATCAGATTTAGAAGAAAGGATAATTCGTGCTGTAGGTAGTCCGCAAAAACGTTTTTCAGAAGATGCACTAAGGATGATGAGAGCTATAAGAATTGCATCACAGATCGGATTTAAAATTGAAGAGAAGACTTTTCAGGCAATTGTTGATAATTGTGATCTTATTACCCAAATCTCTCCAGAGAGAATAAGAGATGAACTTTTTAAAATTCTCTCCTCAGAAAATCCGACCTTAGGTATAGAACTGCTGAAAAAATCAAAAATCTTAAAACTTATTTTGCCTGAAGTTGAAAAATGTTTTGGTATAGTCCAGGAAGGATCAAAGCATGACCGAATTTATGATATTGGAGAGCATCTACTCTCTTCTTTAAAACACTCTCCTTCTGCAGATCCATTGGTTAACCTTGCTATTTTGCTCCATGATATTGGTAAAGTACCCACTGTTAAAATTGAACCTTCAGGGAATGTAACATTCTATAATCATGATCTTGTTGGAGGAGAGATGATTTTAAAAATATCACAGCGATTAAAGCTCTCCAATGAACAAACAGATAAACTTTATAAACTTGTCCGCTGGCATCTTTTTACTGTTAATGAAAATCAAACAGACGCAGCGATCCGTCGATTTGTTAAAAATATAGGTAGAGAAAATATCGACGACATGATAGCTCTTCGCATAGCTGATCGTTTAGGAGGAGGTACACAAAAGGCTGTATCATGGCGGATGGAAAAATTTCAGCAGAGAATAAAAGAAGTTCTGAAAAAACCATTTTCAATTACAGATCTTAAAGTAAACGGTTATGATATCATGAAAGTATTAAATATTCCCCCGTCTCGGAAAGTAGGTGAGATCTTAGATGCTTTATTCAAAGAGGTTTTAGAGGATAGTAATAAGAATAACCGGGAATATCTGTTACAAAGGATTGAAAAACTGTAATTTAATCAGTGACCTAATTTTTCTTCCCACAATACTAAAAGGGCAGTAGCATTGAAAATAGAGGAGTAAGTACCGGAGATTATTCCTACTAATAAAGCAACTATAAACCATTTTATAGTTTCTCCTCCAAATAAAAGCAATGCTAAAAGTACAAATATAACTGTCAAAGATGTGTTCAGTGAACGTCCTAATGTCTGATCAATAGAAATATTTGCTACCTCAGAAAATTTCCTCGATAAAAATTTTGGTAAGTTTTCTCTTATCCTATCGAAAACTACAATAGTATCATGCACAGAAAATCCTATCACCGTTAAGATTGCAGTCATAAAAAGGATGTCAATTTCAACTCCAAAAAAATGTCCAAGAATTGAAAATATTCCTAAGACAACCAATACATCATGAAGCAGCGCAACAACAGCAGTTACTCCAAATCTGTAAGCTGAAGTGGGTTTGGGAACTTTACGAAATGCAATTGCAAGATAAAAAACTATTGCAAACGAAGCAACAATTACCGCAATAAAGGCATTTTTGGTCGTTTCAGATCCGATCGTAGGACCTATGCTCTGTGTGCTAAGAAGTGTTACATGATATTTCTTTTGAAATATCTGATTTATCAGGATAACTTGTTTATCACTCAAAGGAGGAGTTTTAATAATCTCTTCATTTACAGCAGAAGGCGTTATCTCAGATACAATAATTTTTTGTGAAGTAAAGACACTTCTAATTTCTGCGGTAGAGATACTCTTCGGGAAACGGTAATCAAAAAGAGTTCCTCCGGTAAAATCAATTCCAAGCCTTAACCCATAAAAAATTAATGAAAAAATTCCTGGTAAAATAATCAGCAAAGACAATCCAAAAAACCACCACTTTCTATCCATTAAATTTGTCATTTTTTAATCCTTTTGGCTTCCTTTATATCTTGATGTAATTCCTCTTTTAAATTTTCTGAGGCTTCAGTAATTAGATCTTCTATATTATTTATTTTCTCGTTTAAAAATCCCATAATTTCATCTCTGTTTTTGTTATCATGTATGAGTATCATAAATTGCTTTTTATCTTCAGCTGATAAATTAGATAAAACAAGATCTAAAATCATATGATATAGTGAGGTATCAATTATTTGAGCCAAATCATTTTTTTGAGAACTTGAAAGTTCCAGTTCATCTAAGCTTCCCATTAAAGATTCATATTTTACTAAATGCGAATAAAAATAAATCATTTTTTTGGTTCAATAGGTCCAAGTGGTATTGTACCACTGGGATCATTTATAAAAAAATATAGTACTCCCCCTTTTCTTGGACCCTCTCCCAGTCCTAAAAGATACATAACTTCAGGAGATCCTCCCAGTTGTTTACCCGTCCATTCTGAAGGACCAGCATCAGCAATATCCGCAACAACTGCTTGGCCTGTTTTAGGATTGACTATGAGCATTTTACGATATTTAAAGAATTCATTATATTTTTGAGGATTTTCTGCGTATCCAGGTGACAGAAACGTTTGTACTGCAATATAATATTTCTCCATATTCTTTTCTTCAGTAGTAAATTGAGGTTTAGAAGGAGCAAAATAGCCCCAGGCTCCTAGATGAGGTGCAATTCCTGCTGGAGCAAACATAGCCCAATCCGACAAAGATTCAAAATGAGCAAGCAAAGTATCTCCAGGATACCTGTAAAGGTGCTGTTCTCCTCCTATTAAACCATAAGTTCTATTTAGTCTTATTCCATTCATCTCAGCTTCAACCTGAAAACCAAATTTATCAGAGAGTGTTCCTGCTATTTTTGTCTCCTCTGAAGGAGAAAGATTTGTCACCTCATCTGGTAAATTAGGTGCAAGAGATTGTGAAAGAGTTACTCTTTTATCTAATGTTGTATCTAAATATACTTGCTGCGTATAATTCTCTTTTTGAATTGATGGAGATATTTTCATCCCTGGAGTTGAAAGGATAACTAAACTCCCTAAACCACCCAAAGTCAGATGTCTTAAGAAGTCAGCATGATTCTCCCAAAACTTCTCTAAAATATTTTTCTGTTTTTGAATCCATTTTTTTCTTAAATGCTCATAATGCTCATGCTGAGATATAAACTTCATAATTTATCTTTTAAACCTTGGCAAAAATCGTAAAAAAGTTTGAGTCACAACAACAGCAGAAAACATAGAAACTAAAACTCCAATAGCTAAGGTAAGCGCAAACCCTCTTACTACACTAGTTCCGAAAGCATAAAGAATTGATGCTGTAATGAGTGAAGAGACATTTGAATCTCTGATAGATGTCCAAGCCCGACTAAAACCTCTCTCTAAAACTAACCTTCCAGTAAGTCCGCTTCTTACCTCTTCTTTCATTCTTTCAAAAGTCAAAATATTTGCATCAACAGCCATACCAACAGATAGAATAAATCCGGCGATACCAGCCAGACTCAAACTGACAGGTGGAATCAAGAATAATCCGGTTCTAAACACGGTTAGAGTCAAGAGAGTATACAAAAGTAAAGCAAGATCAGCTACGACTCCATAGAGTCCATAATAAGCAATCATATAAACAACTACTATCGTCAATCCAATAACTCCAGCAGCAATACTTTTATTAACAGATTCTGCCCCGAGAGTTGCTCCGATTGATCTTTGTTCCAAGATAGAGATCGGCACGGGTAATGCTCCCGCATTAAGTTGTATAGCTAAATTCTTAGCCTGCTCTACTGTGAATGAACCAGAGATTACTGCTGGGCCACTTACTATCTCAGTGGAGACTACTGGAGCTTCGATTGGCAACTTATCTAAAAAAATAGGTAATGGTTTTCCTACATTCCTTTTTGTAATTTCAGCAAATTTTTTTGATCCATCAGGTGTAAATTGAATCTGTACTTCTGGCCCAGTATTATTTCCAGCAGTTGCTCCATAAACAACCTGAGCCTTTTGCAAATCTGCACCTGTCAGTCCTGTAGATTTAGTATTCTGATAAGTTATAAAAGCAGATGGAGAACTCTCTGCGGAAGGTGATGCCTCAATTTCCCGAAATTCCAACTGAGCAGTTTTTCCAACCAAGTTTACTGCTGTTTGTAGATCGTTGACTCCAGGAAGCTCAACAATAAGCCGTCTCTCATTTCCTACTTTAGCTGATTGAACAGTTGCCTCAGAAACACCATAAAAATTTACTCTCCTTTCAATCACTTGGCGAGCAGATTCTAAAGCTGTATCATAGTCTGCTGAATTTATCTTACGCATATCTGCTCTAAGCACAAGCTCTGTCCCCCCCTGCAGATCCAACCCAAAATGTAGAGGGTATCGGCCTGTCCAATTCAGAGGTGCCAAAAATGACAAATTTAGGTCTCTACCCAATATTTTCACTTCTATTTTGTTCGTCTTAATACCTCTAAAGTCAACTGGAAATCCCAAGATTTTAGTTTTATCTGGAAGAATCATTACAGATGGCAAATTTATCCATATAGAGATTACAGCTAAAAAAACTATTAACCAAATTGTCAATTTAGAATTCATGGAAAAAGTATACTTAACTTTAGTGGATCTTACCAGATCAAAATCTGTTTTTAAATAACCACCCCTTCTAATAAATCTTCCTCAGTTCCGACTAACATAATTTTTGGCTGCGTTACTATACCTAAAATAAATGGATCACGCCTTTTGATACGAAAATTAAATTCAGCTTCATCCATAAATGAATAGTTAATTTCATAAGATCTTTTAGCCTGTTCTGTAGCTATAATAGATTGCAGTTCCGGAAGAACAATCTGTCCTACTACCAAAACGTCTACTTGATCAGAGGATGAGGGAATTTTTCTAATGAACTTGGTTGACATCATTGCATATTTAACTCTTCCAATTCGTGATTTGCTTTTCAAAAATGATTCACCTAGCCCTGTGGATTTAGCAACAAATCCTAAAAGTTCCCTATAAAAGACATAATCTTTACGGAAACGATAAAGTCTACGATTCGCTCTCCATTCTGATTCAACCATTCCTGCTCTCTCCATTCTTTGGAGTTCTCGCCTTACCGCATTAATTTCTTCATTGACTCTCCTCACGATCTCACGAACGTGGAGTAATGGTTCATCTGTGGTTAAAAAAAGCTTAAGAAGTTTAACCCGGACTTTTGATATAAACAACTCTTCCATACTATTTTCTTCCTTTGCAAAAAATCCAGGGCAGTTTATTTAAATCAATAAGTGACGTTCGCTCCTTCTGGGACAGTTTCAATCCAAATAGGTCCACGATTAAATGCAACTTCATTTCCTTGACTATCAACATATTTACTTCTGGCAAGTCTTGATGTTTTAATCCATTTCCCTTGAATAACCTTTCCATCTTCAAAAATCAGAGCCTTGCCAGAACCTATCGTTCCATAAAGCAGATGAACATCATTTTCATATCCATCATGGGCGTGTGCCTCTGTTTCAAATTGTACCACTACATCACTCGCTGTTAACTGTTTGTTTGTATCCAAATCTATATGAGGTACTCCTGCATTATTCCTTTTGTAACAACTGCAAGTCCCGTCATAAAACCAGTCTACCTCATAATCTTTAAATCCATTCCAAAACTCTACATGTACTTTCGTAGCAGAGTTCACAGAGCTACCATTGTTGGCACTAGGAATAGCTGGGTCTTTAAATTTCCAAGGAATAAAATTAGCATCCCATGCCTGTCCTGTTTGTGCATTAATATTAGTCCAGCCGCGGCTGGCTCCAACAGCCCAGAGTTTATCAATCGTCGAATACATAGTATGCTCAGTGGCAACAGGATGACCTAATCTTTGATAATCTCTCCAGTAGGTAGGAAATCCTATACTAAATTGGTTTAAGTCTAAAATTCCATATTTTATAATCTGCCCCAAAGCATCAGCAGGTCCTGGAGCATTTGCTCCTCCAACATGGGCATATAAAGCATTATATTCTGAAAGCCAGTCAATAAAATATGTACGCGCTGAACGGACAGGTCCAACTTCAGCATCTCCATAATTACAATAAAAGATAGCCATAAACCTCGTTATTCCTCCTTCAGCTACTGTTTCATAAACAACATCCGCTGCAGAAAGGCCCGATTGAGGTCGAGCATCTATATGGTTTTCGATCATAACTGCAAGAGGTCTTCTTTTTTCCCATTGATCTTTTGCAGCCTGAATATGCATTGACCCATTTAGTGGGCACTCTGCTGTCTTTGGCTGATTGGGGTCTTCAGTAACAATACTAGATCCTTGAGGGGTAGTACCTGTGGTAGCAGCTGGAGTTTGAGTAGAAGCCGTCATAGCGGCAGGTTTAGTATTACCACTTAAAGCGGTATAGGTAATAATAGTTGAAAAAGCAAACAAAATTAAGGAAAAGATAGCAACTACCAAACTTTTTTGCAGAGTAGTTAGTGAATTAAATAAAGATAAAATTTTATCCATTGTCTATATTTTTGCCGTCTGACTGACTAATTGTTCTTCTTCTGCGGAAAAACGAAAATTATCTTCCTTTCCTGTCTTAACCGGTTTAGCAAAAACTCTGGTACCGCTTCTTGAATGAAGACTGGTTAAAACTACTCCATTATTCTCCTTATCTAAAAAAACAACTGAGAAGCTTTGATCCCCCCCAGTGTCGTTATAAGGATTATATCTTTTTAAGAGCACTTTGCTAATAAATCTGCTGCTCTCTTCTTTAAAACCATCTAACTCTTCCGTTTTTAACAATAAAGATTCTAAGGTTTTCTTATAATCTCCCGCATCTTTTGAAAAGAATCTTCTTAGAAAAAGATGATCTCTCCACACAACCATTATCAGAAACACAAATATTATTATATCTACTATTCCCAGAGCTATTACCCATAATCCCAAACCTTGTAAGTACATATGCAACTCTTTTAACTATACAAAGGGCTTAAACTTTTGTCAACGTATTGCAAACCTATTACACAGATTAAAACAATTATTGACTCTGCTGAACGCTTCCATTTGCTATCAATATATTAAGCAGTGATTCATAATCTAGTGAATTTATTACCCCATCATGGTTAAAGTCTAGTGTGTAAGGAATATTTGAGAGATTACACGATGTTAAACACCAATCAGAAAAGAGCACTGACATATCCTGCAGGTCTACTTTCCCATCTCCATTTCCATCTCCCATAAGTCCCCCTCCGATACCTGGTGTTATTGAAAGTGTCGGTATCAAAGATTGAGTTGGGATTGCCATTGTCCCCATTAATGCAAAATCTGAGAAATTACTCGTTTGACATGAAACATCTTGAGTTGCTTGATTTACCTGGCAATCATTTAGTTTTTGCCAGTTACTTCCATCATATCGATATATTCCAAGGCTTGTTAGATCTATTCCCGCTACAGTATTTGGGTCATAATGCATGGATACTATTATTGGATTTACAAAAGAATCCAGTGTTGTATATGGGTCTATTAATGAATGAATATGGTAGAGATAGCTACCAACTACTTCTTTACCTGCAGGTATTGTAACGTTACTCTCATACTGAGTTTTATTTAATTGCTCTACCTGGAATGTTGTTGAGATAATATTCGATCCTTCTCCTACATAATCTTTTGGTACTGACACCATTACTCCGAAATTATTTTGTCCCAGATTATTGATCTCTCCACCCTGATTTACCAGTATTGCGGACTCTGTTGCTGAGGTCACTTGAGCACCTCCATTGCACATTGTCGTAAAGTTTTGGTCTGATAATGTCGCAGTACTTCCCGTAGAGTCTTTGGAAACAATATTCATATTATATGTCGTACACGGCACCAGATTACTTATCTGTTCGCTATGGTTTACCTCTCCTTCTGAATCTATTATCCCCGCATCCTCTCCATATTGACTATTTAGTCCATACAACACATCTCCGGTTGATTGATTATTGGTACTCCACGAGATTGTTGCTGAATCGGTTGCTGTATTTATCTGAGGGAGTGTCTTTATCAAAAGCCCGCTACCTGGTATTACTGTAAGGTCTGGTGAATCACTTGTTTGTTTTTGGATTATCTGTCCATCATTTTCAACTGTTACAGTCACATTGTATGTTGGATTAGTCAACGTGAATCCAAATACTGATGTTGGATGATACTCTGCTACCCATGAACCTAATACTGCTCCTGTATCTCCCATTATCAAATTTTGAGGTTGAGAGTTTACTTCTCCTGAACTTAAAAGTCCAAAGACAGTATTTATTTGGTTTATCTCAAACTGGATATTATCTCCATAACAATCACCACTTGTTATTACTTTAATTCCTACATTTACCCCCTCTTCTACATTATCTATTATCTGATTACCATTACTATCCACCCATTTTACACTATTTATTTCACAAGGAACTGGAGTAGGGGTAGGAGTCTCTGTTGGCGTGGGAGTATTTGAAGGTGTTGGAGTAAGAGTAGGAGTTATAGTTATTGTCGGTGTTGGAGTGAGTGTTGGTATCGGCTCATTTACCAATAGTTCTGGATTTTGTGATGTTATCTTACCGCTTCCATCTGCGAATGTTGCTACAAAGAAGTAATTTGCTATTCCACCTAAATTCTGAGGCTGATACTCACTTGTCCATGTTCCTTCTCCTATTCCTCCTACTATTGTTCCCACTATTGGCGTTGTATTTATCTGAGTAAATCCTCCTGGATTAAGTAAACTTGAGTCATCTCTCCACACAGAGAACATCAGCTGCTGCCCGTTGCATGAATTTACCTGATTTGTTATTACTTTCATCCCTACATCAACCCCTGGATTTACTCCGCTTAAGATGTTATTTCCACTACTGTCTACCCAAGATCCTAATGTCAAAACACAGGGTACTGATGTAGGGACCGGAGTTAGTGTTTCTGTGGGAACTGACGTTAAGGTAGGAACTAAAGTCGGTGATGGTGTAGGAGTTATAGTTATCGTTGGTGTTGAAGTGAGTGTTGGCCCTCCACCTATTCCTCCACTTGGTGTCGGAGTAGCTGTCGGAATAATTGTTGGTTCTTGGGTTGGAGTTAAAGTAACTGTTGGTGTGGATGTTGGAGTAAGAGTAGGAACTATATTTGGATAGATTGTAAATGTATATCCTGCCGTTGATCCTAAAATATCTGCATTATCTGAGTTTCTATATATTACTGAATTTAAATTATCAAATCCTACCGTTGTATCCCCTGTCTGTGATGGTACAAAATTTACTGTTGCCAAAAGTTGAGGGGTTGCAGTTTTGATTCCAGGGCTTACTACACCCCCTGTAAGTGATATCTTTCCTTGTGAATTATCATAGTATTTCTCTACCCACGTACCTACAAAGGATCCCGTTGTGTCTATGTTTCCAACTTGAAGTGTTAATGGGTCAAACGTGAGTTTTGCTGAAAACATATTTGCTGAGTCTACTCCCGATGCTGCATATATTTTAATCGGGATTATACTACCCACATTTACTGTATTAAGTACCGATGTAGCTGAAAAACTAGCTGTTCCTCCTGGTACTACTCCTAATGCTCCTATTAATGTAGGAGTAGGAGTCTCTGTTGGCGTTGAAACTGTTTGAGTAGGAGTAATTGTAGGAAGTCCAGCTAGATTGTTCGTTAATGTATAACACGGGCTAGATGAACAGGTATTACTGGCAGCATCACCTCCAAAGAAAACTACACCTGTCGGGTTAATATACCAATTGTCATGAATATTTCCTGTTGACAGATTAGTTGTTGGCCAGGAAATGATTTCGATTTGTCCTGGATTAGTAAAATTTTTCTCCCAGCCGTTATTTACAAATATTGAATTTTTAACTTCCGTATTTAAATTATTTCCACCGTTATCTAAGAATTCAATTGCCCCTCCAGGGTTATTTTCAAACCAGGAGTTTTCGATAATGGTATTACTGGCACCTGATTCAAAGTCAATCCCCGTGTTGTCAGTTGCCCAAGATAAAGGGGTGTCTTTAATAGTTGCATTATCAAATATAACATTTGAGCTCCCGCCGAAAAATACTGATGAGGTACCTTTTGGGGCACCCCCTGTTCCTCGATCAATAATAAAATTAGATATTGTACACGTATGACAATCAGCAGCACTTAAACTGGCATAGGAAACATCTGGTAACTCATTATCATGTAAATAAAAATTATCAAACAACACATTATCATATCCTCCAGTTCCATAAAGTCCATTTCCGCTACCGCTCCAATCAAGCATGAAACCAGTTCCGGAGTTGTAGGCTTCTGAATTAGTGATTCTAAGATCAGTCATTATAGGGGCATAGGTTGGACTTGATGAACCAAGTCCAGTAACTCCTATTGCATACGACATATTTACTCCATCAGGTGAGACATAGTTTTGCCAATTAGGATTGTTGCTGCTTGATCCATTACCATCATAAAGACCGTTGAACCCATGTCCTAAAATATCATTAAAATATACAGAATGATTATTAAAAACGTTATTATAGAATAGAATTATTCCTGCTCCGGCATTGCACACTTCAAGACTATTAACATTCATATATGAAGCATCATTTATAACCACCGCTCTTTGAGATATATCCCCGTCCCTGCAGATCTTTGGTCTTGGCCCTGAACCGTACGCACCAATAGTTATAAAGTTGGTAGATGTTCCAGACCCATTTATGGTCAGTTGTTGATCCCAAACTCCTCCTCGTTTTAACAATACTTGATCTCCTGGTTGAAGCGTTATTTGAGCTAAGTTTGTAAAATCTGCCCAGGGAGTACTCACACTTGTTCCATTATTAGAATCTGACCCCGAAGGATCAATATAGTAAGTAAGCGGAGGGGTCAGATTAGAAGAAATAGATAACATCTCTCCTGTACTGGTAACTGAAACTACCGGATCAGAAACAAGATAAGCTTGGATATAATAATTAGGATTCCCAAATACATCCAAAAACCCTGAAGATATATACTCAGCTTTCCAGGTAGTAGATGCTCCGTTAGTAAGTAAATCTACTGGATCTATATTATCCGCAACAACAATAGAAGGAAGCAGGCCACCTGATTTATATACTTGAAATTTAACTTGCTGTCCCACACAATCTCCTGTACTTACCACATTTAAAGGTACTAACGTTTGATCAGCGATAGGATTTGTTGTTGATATCCCAAATGAAACTCCTGTTAGTTGGCATGCTCCTAAAACTTGAACTGTAGTTGGAGTCGGAGTAACTGATGTTGCCCCATATACTTCAAGTGTTGCTAGTTGATAATCATTTGCATTTACTCCTGAATGCATGTATATACGCAAAAATTGCGCATTCCACCCGCCTATATTATTATCAAAATTACCATTAATTCCTCCCCATACTCCCGAAAAATCCTTACCGTTACCTGAAACTTGCAAATCATAATTAGTTGCGCTATCTGTACCCCAGACAACTTTTACTTCCCCTATTTTAAGATAGCTTCCCAAGTTAACTGTATATATAACACCATCTCCTCCAGATGCTGAAGTCCAATAAGTACCATCATTATTATCAACTGCATTTAAAACCGCAGAACCTGTAGCTGTTGGTGAAATCTGATATGTAAATGGATGAGCATAAGCTAAGTCTCCAACTTTTCCGCTAGTTGAAGAACTTGCAGGAGTTGGAAGTAATGTCGGAGTAGCCGTAGGTTGAACGACGGTAGTTGGTGTTAAGGTAGGGATTAAAGTCGGTGATGGTGTAGGAGTTATAGTTATTGTCGGTGTTGAAGTGAGTGTTGGCCCTCCACCTATTCCCCCACTTGGGGTTGGAGTAGGAGTTTCTGTTGGTGTAGAGGTTGCCCCTGATATGGAGGTTGGAGTA
>DAIDIY010000034.1 GCA_027451625.1 Candidatus Daviesbacteria bacterium
CGTGTAACCCTGTAGATGTGCCGTATACATTGGACTTTAATCATGATGGGGTAATAAACTCACTGGATTATGAGAATATGCTAAATATCCTATTGTCAAATGGTACTATTCATCCCAGTAATTAATTATTAAGTAAATTAAGATAGCACCAGTTGGAAAGATCTGTTATGATGCATTCCAATGTTAATCCAAGATATTCCTCAATCATTAGTTAATGAATTTAATAAAAAGCGTTTACCAATAGATGACAAGAAAATCTCCGTTAATCCTCTAGTTTCAGGATTTGCTAGCCGATATGAAAAGATACGTAATGCCATGGATTATCGTGATGATGAAGTTGTCTTAAGGGCTGCAATACAAAGAATTATAAAAAGAAGATTACTTCTAGGAGGAAAACCAGAGAGCATTGCTGAACCTCTGATTTTAGAGCTTGCCTGGGCACGATATTTTCCTAATGAGAGTATTCCAGAAACTGTAATCAAAACAGTTGAGGAAAAGATAGATTTATATCTTAGATTATATGAAGAAGTTGTGGACCAATATAAAGTTAACAAAGACGGAATTTACGAATGGATTCTTCAGTTAATGTCTTCTGATATTGCTTACACACTTAATACAGATAGAGGAACAAAACTTATTTGTAATTTTATGTTCTATATATTTTCAAAAACTATTAAGATAACTGGAGAATCGGAAGAGATTAAAAATGCTCAGGTATTTATTGCGGTTAGAAGATCTTTTGCAAAAGAAGATCAAGCACTGTTGCGTTATGATTTATTTACTCAGTTCTTTGGAGATTTAACTCTTCAAAATTTTCAGTTTGTAGCTTCTAATTTTATAGAAGGTTATGAACATATTGAAAATGATTTAGGATATCCTTTAAAGGATAAAATTTATGTATATATAAAAAAAAGGACGATACCTTTTTTTATAATTAAAGATTTATTACAAAAATATGGAGATCAGTTTAAAGATCTTGTAGGTAACGAAGAGATATTCGATGCTGCTGTTTATCAAGCATGTAATTTAAGATATAAAAATATTTATAGTAGGGTAAAGACAGCGATTGTTAGAAGTATCATTTTCTTATTATTAACAAAAGCTGCATTTGCTTTAGCAGTTGAAGGTAGCTTTGAGAGTATAGTATATGGACATGTGGTCTGGAGAGCGATCGCTTTAAATACAGCAGTTCCACCTGTGCTCATGCTTATAGTAGGTCTATTTATAAAAACTCCTGATCGAGGTAACTCAAGAAGAATTTTAGAAAGAATTAAAGACATTATATTCTCTGAAACACCTTTTAAAGATGATCTTTTAGTTTTGGATGTTAAACCTAAAAATACCTACCTTGCGCTTTACACCATTTTTGGAATGTTATGGATGATAGCATGTTTATTAAGTTTTGGAGCAGTAATATTTATTCTTTCTAAACTTCAATTTAATATTATAAGTAAGTTGGTTTTTGTATTCTTTTTAGCGATAGTCTCATTTTTAGCCTACAGGATCGAGCAAACTGCAAAAATTTATACAATTGCTCAAGAAAAACAAAGCTTAGGCTCTGTTTTATTTGATTTTTTCTTTATGCCTTTTATTCAAGTAGGTAGACAACTTACAGTAGGAATTTCTAAAGTTAATGGATTTATATTTTTATTTGATTTATTGATTGAGGCCCCATTTAAAGAGCTTTTTGCTTTTTTTGAACACTGGTTTCTATTTCTGAGATCACAACGAGAAAATCTAGAATGATTTTGTACAAATGTATTAGTTAGGTAAAGAAGGAGAAATAGCAGAGACTATTTCATTGTCGGGTGGAGGGAGAATATGATCAGTTAAAGATTGTGCAGAGATTGTCTCAATTTTATCCGTCTCTCCAGTCAAATAAGGATTTTCCGTCTTCATAAATTCTAATTTTTGATCGATCGGCTCCATTGCTTCTTTAAACCTTCTCTCTTCTTCTGCTTTTTTTATTCTTTCAATTTGATCAGTTGCAGTTGTTTTAAATTTTTGGAACTGATTAGAATCGAGATGAGTATAAGCTAGGATAACTTTATCAGTACAATTATTCTCAATTTTTTTAATCGAATTAAATAACATTATATAAAAATCATTTCCAGAATCAGGCTGTTTGCTGTGGCTTACCTCGATATCGTATTCGCCCATATCTATCCGGTAATGATCCTGAAGAGTAGATGGATCAAACTTTTGCAGATCTGTCTGAGAGACTATTAATTTATCGTTTTGTAAAAGTTCTAGAATTTTTTCTAGATAGCGTACTGCTTTAGACTCATCACCATGAGGAGGAGGAGTTATAGAATTAGTTTGTTTAGTATCAATAGGCATTGAGGCTATGTTAAAAGATAAACCTCTATTTTGCAACCATCTATTTACAGCTCTTTCTAGATCATTATAGATAGTGTTTAAACAACTAGGGGGTTGGAGTCTTTGTAGAATTTAAATTATCTAAGAATGGAATTGTTTTCGTCCTTACATATGAAATGTAATTTATTACTTCCGCATGAGCTAGCAGACGATCTTGCTTTGTTTTTTTTAATTGTGTTGCAAAGCCTTCTTTATTGGACTCACTGCAGTCTCCTTCTTCGACGATCTTACTTAGGTTAGTTAGATCAGAAGCATATAATTGCCAATCTCTGTTAATCTTTACTCCAAATGTCGAATGAAGAGTATTTATATTCTCTTCTAAAGTTTTAGCTGCTGCTTGGCCATATTCTACTTGAAAAGCAGAGCTGTTTACTTGGAGAATTTGTTCAATGAATTGTAGTTTATTCTCGACTGTTTGATTTTCTGATTGGACTTTATGCAAAGCATCAATTGTTTGTGCCAATACATTTTGACATTTTATAGCAGGTTGAGTTTTTATGGATATATTCGATGTCCCTTGAGCAAAAACAGAACTTGAAACAGTCAGAGTTAAAATTAAAGAGGTAATGACTGCTGATAAAATAATTTTTTTAGGCATTATAGTGACTCTTTTATAGCTAATATTATATTAGATTGTATTATAAGTAGAGTAAATATCCTATTTTATAGTTGTATTACTTAAGCTTAAAATATTGATTTGCTTTTTAAGGCAATCTGAGAGGTGGTATAATTTCTGCATAATATGCGAAATGTTGGAGAAGCTCTCAAAGAAGCCCGCGAGTCACAGGTTTTAACAATTGAAGATGTTGAGAAAGGAACTAAGATTAGAAAAGAGATCCTACTTGCCTTAGAAAGAAATGATTATTCTCACCTTCCTCCCTCAACCTTTGTTCAGGGATTTATTAAAAATTATGCTAAGTTTTTGAATCTAAATCCTGAAACAATGCTTGCAATCTATCGTCGTGAGTTTTCTGATAAGAGATATAAGCCTTATGTTATGAATACTTTTAGCCATCCATTAGCAAACCCCAAGTTTCAAATTACTCCTACTAGAGTTTTGGGAGTCTTAATCGTTACTATTATTTTAGCGTTTTTCGCTTATCTTTGGTTTCAGTATCGTCAATTTGCTGGTACTCCGAGTCTTATGATATCTTCACCTGTAGATCAGATGAGCTCAAATCAATCTAATGTTGAAGTTGTAGGAAAAACTGATCCTGATGATAAAGTGATGATAAATGATCAACAAATTCCAACTGAAGCAGATGGTAGCTTTAAAGAAAGTATTACTTTGACATCTCAGGTCAATAAGCTGTCCATTGTGTCAGTTTCTAGATTTGGACAAAAAACTGAGATCGATAGGATTGTTTATCTTAGGAAATGATCTCTCCGTAAATTCTTCTTATTCCTGTTCCTGCTGATTCTTCTTTTGTAATATGGAATTTACCTAACTCATTGGTATGAACAACGTGAGGACCTCCGCAAATCTCCTTGCTAAAGTCTCCGATTGAATATACTCTAACCTTCTCAGCATATTTTTGTGTAAAATTTGCTAAGGCTCCAGATTTAATAGCCTCTTTCTTATCCATCTCAGAAAAGTTTACTGGTAAGTCTGCAGCGATCTTTGTATTTACTAGGTTTTCAACTTGTTTAAGTTCTTCCTCTGTTAGCTTCTGCGGATGTGAGAAATCAAACCTTAGCCTCTCAGATGTAATATTACTTCCCTTTTGTAAGACATGATTACCCAAAATTTGTCTTAAAGATGCTTGCAATAAGTGAGTAGCTGTATGTAGCTTAATTGTTTTATCTTCCGTATTAGCAAGGCCTCCTTTAAAAATTCCAGCCGAAGACGTTCGGGAAAGAGTTTTATGTTTTTCGAACTCTCTATTGAATTCTTCTTGGTTTATTTTCTCTCCTTTCTCTGAAGCTATCTCTATTGTCAGTTCAAGCGGAAAACCATGAGTTTGATAAAGATCAAAGGCAACTTTTCCACTAAGTCTTTGCATCTGGTCAATTAATTTAAGTCCTGAGTGTATAGTATTTTCAAATTTTGAGATTTCTTCAAAAATAATTTTTTTTATGTTTTCTATCTCAGAGGGAGTAAAATCGTAAACGCCTTGATAAATTTGAGTAACAATCTCTACTAATTCACTTAAAGATCGCATAGAGTTTTCTTGAAGAAAATGCATTTTAAGTGCTGCTCTTCGAAGCAGTCTTCGTAAAACGTATCCTTGTAGTTTATTCGAGGGATAAACGCCCTCTTTGATTAAAAATACAGATGCTTTTAGATGATCTGCTATTATCTGTATCTCTTTTGGATGCTCTCTATATTTTTGATTGGTGATCTTTTCTATTTGTCTTATAAGCGGTATGAAAAGATCAGTCTGAAAGACATCAGGCATATCGTTTACTGCAGCAAGTAACCTTTCTAGACCTCCTCCAAAATCTACATTTTTTTGATTTAATTCCTCAAGTTTATCCTGCTCTATCTTTTTATATTGAATAAATACAGAGTTTCCTATTTCTAAGAATCTTCCACAATCACAGTTAGGATGACACTCTTTAGCTTTCCAAGGTGATTTTTTGTGTAGGTTCCATTTTTCTCCAAAATCATAAAATACCTCTGAATCAGGACCTCCAATTTCGCCAATTGGCATATCAGCAGGAATCCCTGATCTAGACCACCAATTTTTTTTTACTCCATAAAAAAATATATGATCTTTGGGAATACCTAGTTTAAGCCATGTTTGGTAAGAAACTACATCTTGAGGAATATCTTTGTCTCCTTCAAATACACTAACACATAGTCTATCTTTTGCTAATCCTAATTCTTTAGTTAAAAACTCCCATAGCCAGTTGAGTTGCTCTTTTTTGTAGTAGTCACCTAAAGACCAATTTCCTAGCATCTCAAAAAATGTAGTGTGACGATTATCTCCAATTTCTTCAATGTCTTGTGTCCTAAAGGCCGGCTGAGAATCAACTAACCTTGTTCCCTGAGGGTGGGTGTTACCTAATAGATAGGGGACAATTGGCTGCATCCCTGATGATGTAAATAAAGTAGTGGAATCGTTTTCTGGTACTAAGGATGCAGGAGGAATCTCTTTGTGTTTTCTTTTTTTAAAAAAATTTAAATATTTTTTTCTTAATTCAAAAGAATTCATGATCGAATTATATAAGAACTTAAGTTTAAATTAAAGACAATGAGGCTAGTATATTTTTTAGAAAAATCTTTAAGATACATGAGATATAATTCTAATATAGAAAATTTACTCTTTGTTGTTCACAAACATAAAGCAACCACTCTGCATTATGATTTTAGATTGCAGATAGGCGATGTGATGCCTTCCTGGGCTATCCCCAAAGGACCTAGTCTTGACCCTAAAATTAAACGTTTAGCGATGAAGACTACCGATCATTCGATGGAATATCGTAATTTTGAAGGAGTATTACCGGAAAGATCTTACGGAGCTGGTCCAGTTATCATTTGGGATGAAGGTTACTATATTCCTGAGAAAGAGATTAAGAATGGATTAAGAACTGAGGTTCTAAATTTTAAGGAAGCTCAAAATTATATGGCAGAATCTCTTATGAAAGGAGAGTTGAAATTTAAATTAGTTGGAAAAAGACTAAACGGTTCTTTCTCCCTAGTGAGGACGAAAAGTTTTGGTCCAAAAAACTCTTGGCTTTTTATTAAGCATAAAGATGAGTATTCAAAATCCGAATTTAATCCAGAAGACTTCCAAAAATCAATTAGAAGTGGAAAAAGTTTAGATGAAATATCAAGGTAATCATTCGGATAACTAAAAATTAATTTATTGTCTATTTATCCTTCATTTGCTAAATTGGCAGTAGAAAAAGATTTAATTAATTTTTTGTAAATTTCTAAAATATTTTATGCATAAAAATTCTCGACTAGTTAATACTTTTTTAAATATTGTCCAGATTGACTCCCCATCTGGAGAGGAAGATAATTTTGCCAAATTTTTAATAAACATTTTAAAAAAAGAGAATTTATCAACGAATATTATTCGAGATAAAAGGGGAAATTTAGTGGTTTATTTAGAAGGGGAAGGAAAGCCCCTTTTGCTTTTAGCTCATATGGACACAGTAGAGCCAGGAAGAGGAATTCATGCCAAAATTAATAAAGATGGATATATTGAGAGTACAGGAGAGACTATCCTAGGGGCAGATAATAAAGCTGCCGTTGCTTCTTTTATTGAAGTCCTCAGAATTTTAAAGGAAGAAATAATTAAACACCGCCCCTTGGAGATAGTATTTACTGTAAATGAAGAGAGCAGCAACCCAGGAGTTTCTAATTTTGATTATTCTTTAATTTCAAGCAAGGAAGGATTCTTATTTGATAGTGCATTACCAGTTGGAACTGTTATTACAGCAGCGCCGTTTTATATGAGCATCAATATTGAGTTTGTGGGGAAAGAAGCGCATGCTTCAAGGCCGGAAGAAGCAATAAATGCAGTTTTAATCCTTAAAGAATTTTTGAATAAAATAGAGATAGGACGTTTGGATTTTGAAACCACATTTAATATAGGGATTATAGAAGGAGGAGTAGTCAGAAATACTGTACCTTCTCATCTATATTTAAAATGTGAACTAAGAAGCCTAAGCTATGAGAAGATGATCTTTTATCAAAAATTGATTAAAGAGTCTTTAACAGCATCAGCTAAGAAATTATCAGGAAGATTTAAAGCTGATTTTATTCTTGAAAATCCAGGTTATAATCATAACTCAAATGGTGCTATAACTATTAAAAATAATCTTATAAAGGTATTAAAAAGAATGAATTTGAATCCGAAGGAAATATTAAGTTGGGGCGTTTCTGATGGTAATTATTTTAATAATAATGGAATAATCTGTTTTAATCTCGGAGATGGCTGTGAAAATCCTCATCAATTAAGAGAGAGAATTAAAATATCGGAGCTCGAAAATTTAACCAGATTAATTTTAGAGTTAATTAAATAAATAAACAGATGAAACCTGTTATTCAAGTTAATCATTTAATAAAAAGATACAAGAAAGAGACAAGAAATGCAGTCAATGATCTTTCATTTGAAGTTTTTGAAGGAGAATTATTTGCTTTTCTAGGTCCTAATGGAGCCGGAAAAACAACTACAATCTCTATTTTAACTACAACTCTTATAAAAACTTCAGGTGAGGTTAAAATAGCAGGTTTTGATATTGAGAGAGATCCCACTAAAGTACGGGACAATATTGGAGTAATCTTTCAAAAACCTAGCCTTGACCAAAATTTAACTGCTGAGGAAAACATTCGTTTCCATGCTATCTTATATGGCCTGTATAGATTTAATCCAACCTTTTCTCTTATGCCTGAATCATATAGGAGGCGTGTTCTTGAACTATCTACAATATTAGGAATTGAGAATGAGATATTTAAACCAATTAGAAATTTTTCAGGTGGAATGAAACGAAAACTGGAGATTGTCCGGAGTTTAATGCAAAAACCTAAAATTTTGTTTTTAGATGAACCCACCTCAGGACTAGATCCGCTTTCTCGGAAAAATTTATGGGACTACTTGCAAAAAGTTCGTCAAGAGGAAAAAACAACAATTTTTTTGACAACCCATTATTTAGAAGAGGCAGAGAATGCAGATCGAGTTTGTATTGTTGATAAAGGACGTATAGTCGTCATAGGTACTCCTAAAAATGTCAAAGAAGAGCTAATTGATGAATATCTGTTAATTAACTCTAAAAAAAGAGATTTATTGAGACATGAACTTAATGATCTGAATGTAAAGTTTGAGGAAGGTGAATATTTTAAAGTTTATCTAAAGGGAAAATCTATTCAGAAAATAATAAATAGATTGACTGTAGATCTTAATGTTTTGCAAATACATACTCCATCTCTTGAAGATGCTTATCTTGAATTGATTGAAATGGGTGAAAAAAGATGAAAAATATTAATGCGATATTAACTATTGCTTTTCGTGATGTTTTAAAATTTTTACGAGATAGACCAAGGATTTTAGCTACTTTTATCTTTCCAATCATTTTTATAGGAGTTTTAGGAGGTAGTTTTCAGTCAAATCTTGGTAAGGTTGCTGGTTTTAACTTCTTGACTTTTGTTTTTGTTGGAGTTATCGCGCAAACTTTATTTCAATCTGCTGCCTCAGGAATTATCTCTTTAATTGAAGATAGAGAGAATGACTTTAGTCAAGAGATCTTTATTGCGCCTATTTCTAGGTATTCAATTATTATAGGTAAAATTTTCGGTGAATCATTAGTAGCCTATTTACAAATAATAGGGGTTATTGCTTTTGGGTTAATTATAGGAGTTCCTATTATCCTCCCGCGTTTATTGCTGCTTATTCCAGTAGGAGTTATTGTAGCTTTATCAGGAGGGTCATTCGGAGTGTTAATTATGTCTCAATTAAATACTCAAAGAGCAGCCAATCAAGTATTCCCTTTTGTTTTACTCCCTCAATTTTTTCTGGCAGGAGTCTTTACTCCTATTAAAATATTGCCGATTTATTTATTAATCTTATCTAGAATCTCACCTATGACTTATGGGGTGGATTTTGCTCGAGGAATTTATTACTGGGGGACACCTGAGTATCAAAAAATCGTTCTATATAATCCTCTTGTGGATCTTACAATTTTGATTGTTATGTTTGTTTCTTTTATTGGGATTGGAACTTATTTTTTTGTTAGAAACGAAAGAAATAAATAATTCTATTCAAAGTAAAATCTGTATTTTTCAATATCTATTTCAAATAGATCAGATACTGTAACTCCTTCCATCCCTAATAATTTTTTTTGGAGTGAAGGTGTATTAACAAAAGACCCCTTGATTGTGATCTGTCCTCTTTTGTTGATTACTCTCCACCATGGAATATCATTTTTACCTTCACTACTATGAAGAGCCCAACCAACTTGGCGTGCTAAGCGTGGAGAGCCAAGTTTAGTTGCTATTTGACCATAGCTTACGACTTTACCAGGGGGGATAAGACTAACTAAAATAATTACTTTATCAATAAATTTACTCATAAGATATTAAGGATTATTAGAAAATTCAAGTAACCCAATTGTTAGTATGAGAGTTTTGCCTTAAATATACAACTCAATCTGATTTGCCCTCTGGATCATAAGTTGTGGTCGTGATAAACTTTTAAATTAACATTGCCCATGGGTATTTTTGATAAAATAGCTGCTAAAATCCCGATTCATAAGCAAGAAGAATCAGTTCAGTACTTTTTCTGTTTAGATATTGGATTATCAGAAGTTACTGGATCTGTTTGGAGTCTTCTCAAAAATACTGTAGATATTTTAGGTGAGTCTACCCTCTCATATTCAGGCACAGAAGATCTTTTAGAAAAAGGTAATATCGCATTAGATCAAGCAATAGGAGCATTGGATGTTGAACCTAACAAGATTTTGTTTGGAGTCCCTGATTCTTGGTTGCTAGACGATAATTTAAAGGATCCATATCTTAGGTTGCTTAGGAGAATAATCAAGGAGTACGAGTTGGAGCCCATGGCTTATGTAGCTACAACTCATGCTCTGGCTCATTATCTGCAAAAAAAGGAAGGGGGACCTCAAACATCAGTCTTTTTACGCGCAGGTGAGTTCATAGAAGCTGCCATGGTTAAAGGGGGTAAGATTATCGAAAGCCGCTACGACAGCAGGTCTGACCATATATTTGACGATATAGTTAAACTTTTTAAACAGTTCAGTGAAGTAGAAGTCTTTCCATCAAAAATACTTTTATATAGTGATAAAAAGAGTGAGGATTTAGCTAAAATCCGTGATGAGTTGATGGATTGCCCTTGGATGTCTAAGCTTCCTTTTTTGCATTTTCCTAAAATTGAGGTGTTAGAAAAAGATATATCCACAAAATCTTTAATTCTTGCTGGAGCCTTTGAAATAGATCCTGAAGTATCTCTAAATAGAAGTTTCTTAAAAAAGCAAAGCACCTCCAGTTCTGTAGATTTAGAAGAATCAAGTAGTGATAATCTAGCTTTACATCCTCATCAACTTATGCGGCAGACCGATGAGTCAGAAGATCTCGGTATTGATAATACTTCAAATGAGGAGACTCCGAGAAAAGAGCTAAAGATTAACAAGATGAGAAAAATACCACAAAAAATAAAAGATGATAAAGACCATTCTAGAGATAATATTTCAGATATAGAAGGAGGTTCTGAGAATATGTTTGCAGTAGAAAAAGAAGAGAGTACAAAAGATATGAATCTACCGATGCCTTACGAGAATGATTATAAATACAAGGAAAATAAAATATATAAGATGAATATTAGTAATATAACTTCAAGCTTTCGGCAGGCGATTAAAGCTCCACTTCAGCCTCTGTTGCATCATCTGAAAAACAATAATAAATCACCTTTAATACCACTTTTTGTATTTATTCTTTTTATTTTAGTAATAGGAATTTCATATCTTTTTTTAGTCAAAGCATCAGTGGTTGTTTATGTTGAACCTAAGATCATGGAAAATCAAGCTCAAGTAATTGCTGATCCTACTGCTACTAGTGTTGATCAAAATCAGAAAATAATTCCTGGATCTATTGTTGAAACGACTGTTTCAGGGTCAGACCAAGGAACTGCTACAGGGAGTAAGCAGATAGGTAATCCAGCCAAAGGGAAAGTAACCATCCGTAATAAAAGTGATACTCCAATAATTTTAGCAGCTAATACTGAACTCACAAACAGTTCGGGACTTAAGTTTACACTCGACTCTCAAATTTCTGCTACTTCAGCTGCGACTGTTTCCACAGCCAACGGATATCAGGTGGACTTTGGATCTTCTGATGCTAATGTGACAGCTTCTGAAATTGGACCGGATGGAAATCTACCGGCAGGGACTATATTAACTATTTCGGGATACGACCCATCTAAGATAGATGCCCGAGTAGAAGATGCCTTCTCTGGAGGAACTTCTCAGACTGTAACCGTAGTTACAGCCGATGATCAGGCGAAGTTAAAACAAGAATTATTGGATAATTTAAAACAAAAAGCTTCTCAGAGTCTACAAGATAGCCTACAGGGGAGTAAAAAAATTATTGCAGAGGCTTTAAGTGTAGTAGATGGTAAATATGATTTTAATAAGGAAGTAGGAGATGAGGCAAGCACTTTTTCCTTGGATGCTACTGTCCATTTTAAAGGAACAGCTTATTCAGAAACAGACCTTCGAACGATTGTAGGTAAGCTAGTTGAAACTAAAGTTCCAGATGGATTCGAGATGAGTTTAGCCGATACTCAGACAACTTCTGATGTAGCTAGTGTTGGTAAGGATGGAAAATTAGTTTTTAATGCTAAATTTAGAACTAAATTATTGCCAAAACTGGATTCTAATATTTTAAAAAAAGCAATTGAGGGTAAAACTGTATCTCAAGCTACAAATAAACTGACTAGTATGAACAATATATTAGGAGCAAATATTCATATTTCTCCTAGTTTCATTTCTAAATTTGCTTTACTACCCTTTTTTGGAAGGAATATCAGTATAGTTGTAACTACTAAATGATAAGATGAAATATTTAGGCTTGGATTGGGGGATGAAAAAGATTGGGGTAGCAGTTTCGGAAGGAGATATTGCATCTCCGTTGACAACTTTAAGAGTAGATAATTTTAACCAAGCCATAAGCAAAGCTGTTTTACTTATCAACAAACAAAGAGCTCAAATAATTATAATTGGCAAGCCTGAAGGGGAGATGGGTAGAAATGTTGATAGAGTTGTAAATGAATTAAAAAAAAGAGGTTTTGAAGTCATTGTGGCAGATGAAACATTATCTTCATATGATGCTAGGCAGCTTCTGATAAAAAGAGGAGTTAGTAAAACCAAAAGAAACCAAGAAGATTCTTTATCTGCAGCGATAATTTTACAAAATTATTTGGATGAGGAGTACAAAAGTGTACCAAAACTATCGACAGAAAAATAACGGTTTTAAAAAAATATTTTATTTATTTCTTGTTGTAATTATCTTCCTTTGGGTAGTAAATTCGTACTGGAATAATCTTCTCTCACCTATTGATAAAAACAGCAATAAGAAATCAACTTTAGAGATTACTGAAGGTCAAGGGATAGCACAAATCTCTCAGGCCCTTGTTGCAAAAAACTTGATTCGTTCAGCTTTGCCATTTGAAATTTTAGCTAAGATTGAAGGAAAATCATCTTTGATCCAACAAGGAGAATTTGATTTGTCCCAGTCTATGTCTGCTCAATCAATATTAGAGATAATAACTCATGATGAGGCTGGAAAAGAAGTTACACTTCTTGAAGGATGGAGAGATGAAGAGATGGCAGTAAAACTTCATCAAGTTTTAGGTATAAGTATAACTGACTTTCTTCAGAAATCTAAACAAGGATATATGTTTCCGGATACTTATCAGTTTGGTAGTCAAGTGACAGTGAATGAGGTAGTTAACACTCTAGAATTAAACTTTAATAAAAAATATACTCCAGCTTTGAAAAAGAAAATTGAGAAATTAGGATTAACTCCCTATCAAGGAGTAATACTTGCATCTATTGTAGAAAGAGAGGCTCGATCTGATTCTGCTAGACAGATGGTTGCAAGTATTCTTCTAAAACGAATAAAGATTGGAATGCCTCTAGATACTGATGCCACTGTCCAATATGCTTTAGGTTATCAGAAGGATACTAAAAGCTGGTGGAAAAAGAGATTAACTTTGAATGATTTAAAAGTTGACTCTTTATATAATACTTATTTACACTCAGGACTTCCACCTACTCCAATTTGTAACCCATCTCTTTCTTCATTGAAGGCAGTTGGAGACGCAACCAATACTCCTTATTTATATTATTATCATGACTCTTTTGGAGTACCGCATTATGCTACAACCCTTGACCAACAGAATCAAAATATCGCTAATTTTCCATAAGTAATTGCTAAAAAATCATTTTTAAATATATACTTTACTCCATATATAATTAATAGACTGAGTCTTATTTAATGAAAGTTAATCAGAAAAAGGTTGCTGAGTATATATCAATTATTCTAGGGCCACAGATCTGGCTTCCAGTCATTTTTCTCTTATTGATTTTTAAAACGGGACTTTCAACTGATCGAATTGTAATTCTTTTTCCAATACTCTTAATATTTTTAGTCTTAATCCCAACTTTTTATCTATATTTTGCTCTAAGAAACAACTGGGTATCGGCGTGGGATCTTCCTAAAAGGCAAGAGAGATATCCATTTATTATAGTTAGTCTTTTTTCGTCTTTATTTGTATTATTTAGTATCCTAATCTATGGGAATAAGTTACTTTTTGGCCTATATATTACTCTTTTAGCTTCACTAATTTTAATAAGTATTATTACTTTTTTCTGGAAGATTAGCATACATATGGCAATGAATGTATTAGGACCTTTTTTGATAAATTTTATTTTTCCAGATAAATTAATCTGGCTTTATCTTTTCATCCCCATAATTTTTTGGGCTCGTTTAGTAGAGCATCGACATACTGTTTGGCAATTGATGGCAGCTTTTTTATTGGAGTTTGTTATTTTATGGGTATTAATTTATTATCTAAGAGTCTATTAACAAAAATAGTCCTTGCTAAATAAGAGTACTTAGTATTTAATAATCATCAGGGGAAAAGTTTTGTCTTTGACTTATAGGATTTGTTATAAGTTGATTTAAAATAATTGACGCTAAATAGTAATTAATATTTGTATAAAAAACGCCCTATTGACTTATCTGTAAGGTTTGTGATTAAATAGCACCAACTTAAAAGCCAGAGGGGGCATACGAGTAGTATGCTATTTTTGTTGTTCTAAGAGCCGACTTAAAAGATTAACCCATGCTTGATTTAAATGCTAATAATATTTACAACTCCAGAGTTTATTGGGGTAATAGGAAGCCATTTATTCGCGAGTTTGATTTAACACGCCTTCAAAAAGAATCTTATGATTGGTTTTTAAAATCTGGTATAGGTGAAGTCTTATCTCAAATTAATCCGGTTTTGGATTTTACAGGAAAAAACTGGAGATTAGAATTTGGTGATTATACTTTAGGCAAATCTCGTTATTCTGCAGAAGATTCAATTATTCGTGGTGTATCTTATGATGCCCCGATTAGGATTAAGGTAACTCTAACTAACCTTCAGACTAATGAGACATATAAGCAAGAAGTATTTCTGGGCGATATTCCTTTGATGACTGATAAAGGAACTTTTATTATCAACGGAATTGAAAGAGCAGTCGTAAATCAGATAGTTAGAGCGCCGGGAGTATTTTTTTCTTCATCTCAAGATCCAATTACAGGAAAAGTCTTGTATTCTGCTGAACTTAGACCTGCACACGGTTCATGGCTTGAATTTTCAGTTTCACGCTCTGATGTAGTAACAGTTAAGATAGACAGAAGGCGAAAGTTTTCAGCAACAACGTTTTTGAGAGCCATAGGATACTCTGATGAAGAACAACTAAAAACTATATTCTCTGATGTGGATAACAATCCTGATCATCATTATTTAGAATCAACACTTGCTAAAGATCTTACTAAAAATCAAGACGAAGCACTATTGGAGATCTTTCGTAAGATGCGCCCAGGAGATCCAGTAAATTTGGAAAGTGCAAAGAATATGTTGAATGGATTATTTTTTAATTCTAGACGTTATGATTTAACCCGGGTGGGCCGTTTTAAAATAAACAAAAAATTAAAATTGGATATACCGAATACTCCCGAGAATTGGGTTTTGAGAAATGAAGATATTATCGCCACTGTTAAGTACTTAATAGGATTACAAAACGGACAAGGGAAGGTTGACGATATTGACCATTTGGCTAATAGACGAGTAAGAAGAGTTGGAGAGCTCGTGGCACAAAATGCATTTTGGGTAGGACTTTTGCGTTTGGAACGTGTAATTAAGGAGAGAATGAGCCTCCTTTCTGCTGAGATAGAAATTAACCCGGGAGGTTTGGTGAATGCTCGCCCAATTATAGCTGCTGTTAATGAATTCTTTCGCTCTTCGCAATTATCTCAAATTTTAGATCAAACAAATCCTCTATCTGAGGTTGACCATTTAAGAAGGCTAACTGTTACTGGACAAGGTGGAATTACAAGGGAAAGAGCCTCATTTTCTATCCGTGATATCAATCATTCTCAATATGGACGTATAGATCCTATTAGATCTCCGGAAGGACAAAATATTGGTTTGGTTACATATCTTGCACTGTATTCCACATTAGATGAATATGGATTTTTACAAACTCCTTATAAAAAAGTAGAGACTGTTTCTGGTAAAGCAAAAGTGACGGATGAAATAGTTTATCTCTCTGCAGATGACGAAGAGAATTATTATATAACTGAGGCGACCGTTGAGATAGACAAAGATGGGTTTATCATTCAGAAGAGAGTTCCTCTACGTTATAATGGAACTTTTTTTGAGGGGGATAGCGAGCTTGTAAACTTTATTGATGTTTCTCCTCAACAGATAGTGGGAGTTTCAGCTTCCTTAATTCCATTCTTATCGCATGATGATGCAAATAGAGCTTTGATGGGATCTCATATGCAGAATCAGGCTGTTCCGCTCCTTTTACCGTCTGCACCTTACGTCGGTACCGGGATGGAAAGAATTATTGCCGACAATATGGCTCGAGTAGTACGTGCTCCTTTTGATGGAACAATTACCTACGTTGATGGTAGTAAAGTCACTCTAACAGGAAAAGAAGAAAGCAGAACATGGGATATTAAGAAATTTGTTAATACTCCTGAGAGTACATCTTACAGTCAGAAACCTGCAGTAGCTATTGGTCAAAAGATTAAAGCAGGAGATTTGCTTATTGACGGAACCTCAGCTGATAAAGGAGAACTAGCTTTAGGACAGAATTTGGTTATAGCGTATATGAATTACGAAGGATTGGGGTATGAGGACGCAGTGGTAATCTCTGACAGGCTAGTAAGAGAGGATCTTTTGACGTCTATACACATAGAAGAATATGTGACAGATGTTGTTGAAACAAAATTAGGACCGGATGAACTAACACGAGATATTCCAAATGTAGCGGAAGAAAATTTAGCTAATCTCGATGATAATGGAATTATCCGTATAGGAGCAACTGTAGCGCCAAATGATATTCTGGTTGGAAAAGTTCAGCCAAAGGGAGAGACAGAGTTAACTGCAGAGGAAAGACTCCTTCGTGCAATTTTCGGTGAGAAGGCTAAAGAAGTTAGAGACACATCTTTACGAATGCCTCATGGTGAAAGAGGAATTGTTATTGGTATTCAAATTTTATCCAGAGAGAACGGAGATGAATTAGATGCTGGAACTTTGCAGAGAATTAAAGTCAAGGTGGCACAACTTAGGAAAGTTACAGTAGGAGATAAGTTAGCAGGAAGGCATGGAAATAAAGGGGTTATATCTAGAATCGTTCCAGAGATGGATATGCCTCATCTTGAAGATGGAACGATTGTTGATTTAATAATTTCCCCAGTAACTATTTTATCTAGAATGAATTTAGGACAATTACTTGAAGCCCATTTGGGAATGGCTGCTTCAAGGCTTGGAGTGAAAATTGCAGCTCCGGTATTTGAGAAAATTCCAGAGAATATTTTAGTCGAAATGTTGAATAAAGCAGGACTCCCTCCCTCAGGTAAGTTCAAAGTGATAGATGGTAGAACTGGAGAATACTTTGATCAGGAGATAGTAGTCGGAATGACTCATTTCTTAAAACTTATACATATGGTGGAAGATAAACAGCATGCTCGTTCGACTGGTCCTTATTCAATGGTGACTCAGCAGCCATTAGGTGGAAAAGCCCAAATGGGAGGACAAAGACTTGGAGAGATGGAAGTGTGGGCCCTAGAAGCTTATGGAGCAGCTCACATTTTGCAAGAGATGCTAACGACAAAATCAGATGATGTTATTAATCGAACTAAAGCTTACCAGGCAATTGTCCAAGGAACAGAGATTCCTCAGCCTATGATTCCAGAATCGTTTAAAGTCTTGGTTAAAGAACTAAACAGCTTAAGTGTTGATGTTGAAGCTAAAAATGCTAAAATTGCAGTTGAAGAGGAAGTAAAGCCTGAGGTCGCAAAAATGGGAGAAGTTTTAGCAGAGGAGTTAGGAGGAGTAACTATGGCTGATCCTGATATAAAATTAGATGAAGCAGGGATGGAGGTAGTAGATATTGAAAATCAAGGTGTTGAAGAAAGTGAGTTAGGAGATAAATCTGATGTTGCAAATGAAGACATTGTTGACGAAGGTCTACATTTAGAGGAAAATACCTCAGACGATGAGAGTGAGGAATAACGAAAATGAATAGTGATTTATTAGATTTTGAAGCATTACAAGTAAAACTTGCAAGTCCAGAGCAGATTCGGAGTTGGTCTTTTGGAGAGGTTACCAAACCAGAGACCATTAATTATCGAACGCTAAAACCAGAAAAAGATGGACTTTTTGCTGAAAATATTTTTGGACCTACTAAAGACTATGAATGTTATTGTGGTAAATATAAAAGGATAAGATACAGAGGAGTGATCTGTGATAAATGTGGAGTAGAAGTAACTCAAAGCAAGGTTAGAAGAGAGCGAATGGGACATATAACGCTTGCTGCTGCAGTGGCCCATAATTGGTTTGTAAAAGGAGCTCCATCTAAGTTGTCATTGGTGCTAGATCTCTCATTAAAGAGCTTGGAAGCAGTGATATATTTTGCTTCTTTTTTGGTAATTGACGTAGATAAAGAAGGACAGACTAAAGCTTTAGAAAAACTAGAAGAAGATCTGACCAATAAAAAAGAGGTAGCAGCAAAAAATAATGCTGTCAACGTTCAAAACCTTGAAGAAAAACTCAAAAAAGATCTTGAATCTCTCAAAAAAGAAAACCACAAAGAAAAAGAGAAGTTCGAATTAGAATCTTCAGAACTTGAACTTCATACCAAAGAAGAGATTCAACGCCTTCGCGATAATTTAGTTACCGAACAAAGTCAACTAGAACAGATCTATAAGACTGTCTCTGATTTGACAAAAAACATTACTTTACTTAAGGTTTTATCCGAAGATGAATATTTAAAGTTAGAAGAATACGGGGTATCCGATTTTATTACTGTAGGAATGGGGGCAGAAGGATTACTTGAGGTTTTGAAAAAAATTGATTTAGACAAACTATCAGCATCTCTTCGTGAAGAGATTAGAAAAACTACAGGTCAGAGACATATAAAGGCAACCAAAAGACTCAGAGCTATTGAAGGAATGAGATCAGCAGGAATATTACCAGAATGGATGATTTTAAGAATACTTCCAGTCTTACCGCCTGATTTAAGACCTATGGTTCAACTTCCTGGAGGAAGATTTGCAAGTTCTGATTTAAATGACTTATACCGTAGAGTGATTAATCGCAATAATCGTTTGAAAAAACTGATCGATTTAGGAGCACCGGAAATCATTTTACGTAACGAGAAAAGGATGCTTCAAGAAGCAGTTGATGCATTAATTGATTCTACGTTAAAGAGTACTAGAAGAGAAGCTGCAGGACATGCTTTAAGATCTCTTTCAGATATGTTAAGAGGTAAACAAGGAAGATTTAGACAAAACCTCCTTGGTAAAAGAGTTGATTATTCTGGGCGATCTGTTATTGTAGTAGGTCCACAATTAAAACTAGATCAAGTAGGACTTCCTAAAGAGATGGCTTTAGAGATGTTTAAACCTTTTGTCCTTCGCGAGGTGATTGCTCGTGGGCTGGCCGCCAATATTAAAGGTGCAAAAAACGTACTGGAGATGAGACCTCCTGAAGTATGGGATATTCTAGAAGAGGTAATTAATGGACATCCAGTCCTTATAAATCGAGCACCAACTTTGCATCGGTTAGGTATCCAAGCTTTTTATCCGGTTTTAGTCAACGGAAGTGGTATTCAAATCCATCCGTGTATCTGTGCAGGATTTAATGCCGACTTTGATGGAGACCAAATGGCAGTTCATGTTCCTCTATCAGAGCAAGCTCGGGAAGAAGCAATTAATTTAATGATGGCTCAGGAAAATATTCTAAGACCCGCCTCAGGGCTACCAATTACTTTACCTAATCGTGAAATGGCACTGGGTACTTATTATGCGACCTCTACTAATGATAATTTACCTGTCGTTGAGAATAATGTCTTTAATGTTGATGAGGCAGTTTTAGCCTTCCAAAGCGGGGTAATTAATTTAAGACAGAAAATATTAGTTAGATTTGAAGGGCAGGAGGAGAATACTCAAACGACTGTAGGACGTATTCTATTTAATAAGTTATTACCGGACAATTTATCTTTTGTTAATAAATCTGTTGGGGTTAGAGATATTCAAGATATTGTTATGGAGGCCTTTAATCAGTTTAGCCATAAAGAGGTTGCAGAATTAGTTGATAAATTGAAAAATTTTGGATTCTGGGGATCTACGCTGTCAGGTTTGTCTCTGGGAATTTTTGACAATAAAATAATAGCTGAAAAAGATGAACTTATCGCTCAAGGTGATAAAGAAGTCTCTGAAGTAGAGGAGAATTTACAAAAAGGACTGATTACTAATGAAGAGAAGAGAGTTCTTACTGAAGAAATCTGGACAAGAATAGGAGATGAGATCGCTCGGAAAACATTGTCATCTTTGACAGCAGATAATCCAGTCAATGTAATTATGAAATCAGGAGGAGCTAGAGCTACACCTGAACAGATCAAACAGGTATCTGGAATGAGAGGTTTTTCGGTGGATCCAACTGGTAAGATTGTTGAGTTACCTACAAAATCTAACTACCGTCAAGGTCTATCCGTATTTGAGTACTTTACTTCAGCTCGTGGAGCCCGAAAAGGTGTTGCTGATAAAGCATTAAAAACTGCTGATGCTGGATATCTGACTCGAAGACTTGTCGATGTTGCTCATGACATAATTATTCGCAGCGAAGACTGTGGTGATCAAAATGGCCTGATCTTACCAGTCCCAGAAGGAAATCTTGCCTCTGCTATTTCTAGATTTATGGGAAGAAGAATTGCTGCAAAAGCAGTTGATCCTAAACTTAAGAAAGTTATAGCTTCAGAAGGAGAATATCTTAGTGAAGATTTGATTAGTAAGATATTAGATGCAGGAATAACCCATCTTAATGTTTTTACTCCCCTTTCATGTAAAGCTAAATATGGTTTATGTGCTAAATGCTACGGTTGGGATATGACTACTAGAAAGCCTGTGGCGATTGGTGTGCCTGTAGGAGTTGTAGCAGCTCAAAGTATCGGAGAACCAGGAACTCAGTTAACAATGAGAACCTTCCATTCTGGAGGGGTAGCTTCATCAGTTGATATTACTCAAGGTCTACCAAGAGTTGAAGAGCTTTTCGAAGCTAGAACTCCAAAGAATGTTGCTCCTCTATCAGAGATTGCGGGGAAAGTCTCTATTGTGGAAAACGATATGGGAGTTAAAGTTAGGGTGAGAACTACAACTAAACCGTTTGAAGAGAGAGAATATGCTATTCCAGTTGCAGCAACTCTTTTAGTAGAGGACGGTCAGCTAATCTCTGCAGGTACTAGCTTGGCTTCTGGACATTTAGATATTAAAGAAATTGTTAGAGTTCAAGGTCTTAAGGATGCACAAAGATATATTGTTGATGAAGTTAAACAGGTTTATGCTTCGCAAGGAGTTCCAATTAACGAAAAGCATTTCGAAGTAATCGTGAGAAAGATGTCGGATAAGGTCCGAATAGAAAGTCAAGGTGATACCAATTTGCTCCCTGGAGAGATAGTTGATAAGGTTAGATTTGAAGAAGAAAATAATAGAGTTTTAGCTGAAGGAGGAGAACCTGCTACAGCAACTGTCGTAATCTTGGGTATTACCAGAGCGTCTCTTTTAACTGAAAGCTTTTTGTCTGCAGCTTCATTCCAAGAAACAACTACTGTTTTGTCTGACGCCGCAATTTCAGGAAGAGTAGATCATTTGATTGGACTTAAAGAAAACGTTATAATTGGACGACTTATTCCAACTAGCCCAGAAAGAGCAAAGATAGAGTAAGAATCTGCTGTAATTCATTTACAAAGAAAAGATTTAGAGAGTAGGAAGATGCCAACAGTAAATCAATTAATAAGAAGAGGTCGAAGAAAGACTTCAAAAAAAATTCGAGCTACAGCATTAAGACGAAGCTATAATGCAAAAGATCGTAAATATTTAGCTGATTTTAATCCTCAAAAACGCGGGGTTGTAACTTTAGTGCGTACTATGACTCCTAAAAAACCGAATTCTGCCTTACGCAAAGTTGCTAGAGTTAGACTATCGAATAAAATGGAGGTTACTGCCTATATTCAAGGTATTGGACATGATCTCGCTGAACATGGAATTGTTTTAATCCGTGGAGGAAGAGTAAAAGATTTACCAGGTGTAAAATATCATATAGTAAGAGGAAAGTTCGATTTATCTGGAGTTCAAGGAAGAAAGACTAGCCGTTCTAAATATGGAGCGAAATCTCAAGGAAGAGCAAAGGCGGCAACAGCATAAGAAAGGAGAATTATATTTTTGACTCAATATTAAAAGTCAAAATAGTTATTAATTAAGATATGTCACGTTCTGGAAATATTAAAAAAAGAGAGATTGAGCCAGATGTCCTATATGGTTCTAAGTTAGTAACAAAATTTATTAACCGAATGATGTTTGACGGTAAAAAAAGTATTGCCCAAACAATTATGTATAAAGCTTTTGAAGAGATAGAAAAGCAATCTAAGAAAAATCCTGTAAGTGTTTTTGAGACGGCAGTTAATAACGTTATGCCTCGGATGGAAGTTCGACCCAGACGTGTAGGCGGAGCTTCTTATCAGGTTCCAGTTGAGGTTCGGGGAATAAGAAGAGAGAGTCTTGCTATCAGATGGTTAATTACGGCCTCCAGAAATAGATCTAATAAAGAGTATAATACTTTTGATAAAAAGTTAGCTGCTGAACTATTAGATGCTTCTGCTAATAAAGGAGGAGCTGTAAAGAAGAAAGAAGAAACCTTAAGAGCTGCTGAGGCAAATAAAGCATTTAGTCATTTCCGCTGGTAAAAATTGTAGCATTTATTTCTGGATCCAAATTTAAATAAATTTATTATTTAATCTTTTGTTGACTTTGAACTTGGTTTTGAGTAATATTAGCAATATGTGATCCTCCAATGTTTGGGGGACTTTTTATATAGGAGAGTGATGATTATGGATAATCAAAAATTAAATGAAGAGAAATTGAAAATGTGGGAAGGTAAGCTTAAAAAGCTGCATCAAGAATATGATGAGATTATGAAGAAGCGCGGTGAAGCGATGGCTATGGGAGATCTTCGTGAGAACGCTGCTTTTCAGATGTTAGATGAAGATTCTGCAACTTGGAGAGTAAAAATTGAAGAGGTAAATAAAATTATAAATAAGATTAAAAAAGACTTGGAAGGAAAAATCTAAAATGGCAGTTACTAAAACAAAACGTGATTTTCCTCTTGATAGGATCAGAAATATTGGAATTATCGCCCATATCGATGCAGGAAAAACTACTACTACTGAAAGAATTCTCTTTTATACGGGACGAACCTATAAGATTGGAGATATTGATGAGGGAACGACTACAACTGATTGGATGGAGCAGGAAAAAGAGCGAGGAATAACTATTGTTTCCGCAGCGATAACTACATTTTGGACTCCTAAAAGTGGACCTATGGCTGATCAGAATACTAGGATCAATTTAATAGATACACCTGGTCATGTTGATTTTACAGCTGAAGTAGAGAGGTCGCTTAGAGTTTTAGATGGAGGAGTAATAGTCTTAGATTCTGCTTCTGGAGTTCAATCTCAAACTGAGACTGTGTGGCGTCAAGCAAATAAATATAAAGTTCCATTGATTGCATTTTCGAATAAGATGGATGTTGTAGGAGCAGACTTTCTGGGAACTATTCAATCGGCAAGAGATAGACTGGGAGCAAACGCCGTTGCTTATAATTTACCTGTAGGCCGGGAGAATGACTTTAAAGGAGTCATAGATCTTTTAAACAAAAAAGCATTAATTTGGCAAGGTGATGAAACCGGTGCTAAATTTACCGAAGAAGAGATTCCTGATGACCTTAAGGAAGAGGCTGAAAAATATCGAGAAAAACTAGTTGAAGAGATCTCTTCAACAAACGATCAGTTGATGGAGAAATATTTAGGCGGTGAAGAAATAGGCGTAGATGAACTTAAAAAAGCTCTACGTCAGGCTGTAATTGAAAATAAAATTGTCCCCGTACTTGCGGGATCATCTCTTCGTAATAAAGGAGTGCAGCCTATGCTTGATGCTGTGGTAGAATTTCTTCCTTCCCCGCAAGACGTAGCCTCAGTAAGCGGTATTAATCCTAGAACTGGAGAATCAGAAGCCAGACCAACAGATCCAACTGCTTCTTTCTCAGCATTGGCTTTTAAAATTCAAGTTGATCCCCATGTCGGAAAATTGACTTATTTGCGTATATATTCTGGAACACTTAAATCTGGATCATATGTATATAATTCTTCTAAAAATATTAAAGAACGGATAGGAAGATTGATGTTGATGCATGCTAATGAACGAGAAGAGATTGAAGAAGCTCTGGCAGGAGAGATAGTAGCTGCAGTAGGGCTTAAAGAAACTATTACCGGTAATACTTTGTCTGATGAATCTAAATCAATAATTTTGGAATCTATAAATTTTCCTGAACCGGTAATCTCTCTTGCCATAGAGCCAAAAACTAAATCTGATCAGGAAAAATTAGGTCTGGCTCTGTCTAGATTAGCTGAAGAAGATCCTACATTTCGAGTTAAAACAGATGCTGAAACGGGGCAAACTATTATCTCTGGAATGGGAGAATTACAATTAGAAGTATTGGTAGACAGAATGCGCCGAGAGTTTAAAGTTGAAGCGAATGTAGGTCAACCTCAGGTTGCATATAAAGAAACTATTACTCAGCAGGCTTCAGGAGAGGGTAAGTATATAAGACAAACTGGTGGTAGAGGGCAATATGGTCACTGTTTGCTAAGAATTGAACCTTTAACAAGGGGCCAAGGAAGAGAATTTGTTTCCGAGATAGTAGGTGGAGCTATTCCCAGAGAATACATACCAGCAATTGAGAAAGGGGTAATTGAGAAAGAAGATACAGGGATTCTTGCCGGATACCCTGTAACAGATGTAAAAACTACTGTTTACGACGGTTCTTTCCATGAAGTAGATTCATCTGAAATGGCATTTAAGATAGCAGGTTCTTTAGGATTATCAGACGCTGCTTCCCGAGCGGCTATGGTACTCTTGGAACCTATTATGAAGGTGGAAGTAACAACTCCTGAGGAGTTCTTGGGAGATATTATTGCTGACCTTTCTTCTAAAAGAGCTCAAATTTTATCAACTGAAATGCGCGGAAATGCCAGAGTAGTAGTGGCTCTTGTACCTTTGGCAGAGATGGGAGGATATGCCACAACAATTAGATCTATGTCTCAAGGCAGAGCGACTTACTATATGGAGGCAGATCACTATGAAGAAGTTCCAAAAAATATTGCTGAAAAGATTATTACTGCCTCTGGCTTTACTGGTAGGGTAGAACATTAATGATTGTTTTTCAGCTAAATTTTATTTATAATTGTTTAGCTCTTAAGAAAGAAATTTCATAATTTTATATGTGTAAGAAGACTCTTGCAATTTAGATTATGCTATTGTAAGATACTTGGACTAAGAAATTAAAATATATGGCAGACGCAAAGAAATACGAAAGAAATAAAGTTCATGTAAACATCGGTACGATGGGTCATGTCGATCATGGGAAGACAACCTTAACCGCTGCTATTACTAAAGTACTCTCTGATAAGGGAATGGCTCAAGCTAAGAGTGTTGATCAGATTGATTCAGCTCCAGAAGAAAAAGCACGTGGAATTACTATTAACATTTCTCATCAGGAATACGAAACAGATAAAAGACACTATGCGCACATTGATATGCCTGGACATGCTGATTATATTAAAAACATGATTACAGGCGCGGCCCAAACAGACGGAGCTATCTTAGTAGTATCAGCTCCTGATGGCCCAATGCCTCAGACTCGTGAACATTTACTACTCGCCTATCAAGTAGGAGTTCCAGCTATTGTAGTTTTTCTGAATAAATGTGATATGGTTGATGATCCTGAGCTTCTAGATTTAGTTGAAGAGGAAGTAAGAGATCTACTTAAGAAATATCATTATGATCCAAATTCACCTATTATTCGAGGATCAGCACTAAAAGCCTTGAATGGAGATCCTGAAGCTGTTAAATCAATTGAAAAATTAATGGAAGCTGTAGATTCTTGGATTCCCGATCCTGTAAGAGAAGTAGATAAACCATTCTTAATGGCAATTGAAGATGTCTTCTCTATTAAAGGAAGAGGTACTGTAGTTACAGGAAGAATTGAGAAGGGGAAGGTTAAAGTTAATGAAGAGGTAGAGATAGTTGGGATTCGTCCGACTAAGAAGTCGGTAGTCACTGGAATTGAGATGTTTCATAAAATGTTAGATGAAGGTCAGGCTGGTGATAATGCTGGTATTTTACTTCGAGGTGTTGAAAAAGATGAAGTTGAAAGAGGTCAAGTATTGGCCAAACCAGGAACAATAACTCCTCATTCTGAATTTGAAGCAGAGGTATATGTTCTTAGTAAAGAAGAAGGAGGACGCCATACTCCATTCTTTAAAGGTTATAGACCACAATTTTATGTTAGGACTACAGATGTAACTGGGGAGGTCATCTTGCCAGAAGGTGTAGAGATGATAATGCCAGGAGATAATACTAAGATCTCTGTTAAATTAATTACTCCAGTAGCTATGGGGGAAGGTTTAAGATTTGCTATTCGTGAAGGTGGTAAAACGGTTGGGGCAGGAGTTATTACTAAGATTTTAAAATAAAGAAATACTTGGTAGGAGTTAAAAGTTGAAAAGAGAGGGGCAAAACCCTCTTTTTTAATGGCTGGTGTTATAATAAGCACATTAAAAAGTTATTAAA
>DAIDIY010000035.1 GCA_027451625.1 Candidatus Daviesbacteria bacterium
CGTGTAACCCTGTAGATGTGCCGTATACATTGGACTTTAATCATGATGGGGTAATAAACTCACTGGATTATGAGAATATGCTAAATATCCTATTGTCAAATGGTACTATTCATCCCAGTAATTAATTATTAAGTAAATTAACGTATAAAAAACTTGATCAATTATCCCATAAGTAGTAAAATTAGCCTAAATGAAATATGATTCTGGATCTCAAAGTATAAAAAATCTCCTAGGGGGAGCACAGAATATATTAATTACTCTGCCCTCATCTTCGTCTGTTGATGAACTGGCTTCCGGATTAGCATTTTATTTGGCTTTAAAACAGACCGGAAAAAATGTTTCTATTATCACAGAAACTCCAATTACTGTTGGATATTCAAATCTTTTTGCCGTGGGAGATATAAAAAGTAGTATATCAGATGTTAAAGGGGGAAATTTATCGATAATTTTAAGTGGTGTAGTAGATCCGTTGACCCAAACACCACCAACTTTAAAAGAACTTAAATGGCAATCTCAAGGTTCTGATTTGCATTTAGTTTTTTATCCAATGCCCGGACAACGCTTTGAACCCAAAAGTATTTCTCCTAGGTATGAAAATAACAATTTTGATTTAATATTTGTTATTGGAGCTCAATCCCTTTCTAATTTAGGATCTGTCTATAATACTGATACTAGTACATTTTCTTCAACAAATATTATTAATATTGATAAATCTTCAGCAAATACTCAATTTGGTAAGATAAATATAGTAGATAGCCAGGCTGCTTCACTCTCGGAAATGATAGGCTTAATTCTTCCCTCTTTAGGATTGTCTCTTGCAGGAGATATTGCCACGAATATCTTAAATGGAGTATATTCAGCAACGAATAATCTAGGAGGATTAACGACTCCAGAAACTTATGAAATAATTGCTCAAGCTTTAAGAGCGGGAGGACAAAAAAACTCTTCTAACACAGTTCCTTCTACACCCCCTATAGTTTCCAATACGGTTTCAGAAACGGTAGTACCTCCTTCCCCATCAGGACAAACGTCTTTAACTCAACCTCAGCAATTTGATTTTGCAAAGATATTTCAGTCACCTGCATCTGTGCAAACTACAGTTGAATCTCAAAAACCAATCTCCTCTCCAACTACCACTATCTCTCAGACTCAAGCTCAAAATGTTCAGCCATCGGACGAAGAAAGACCTGCAGGGGAACGAGTTACAAGTAATGTCCCTGAACTCGACTGGTTGACACCAAAAATTTACAAAGGGGGAAACATTAGCTAGGTCATATAAGAATATCTTCCGATCAATTTATTGATTATCGAGGTAATCAATGACGTAAATTGTAGTGATGCTTGCGCCTAACGTCTTTTTTTGTTAAAATCACTCTCATAAAATAAATTATGGCTTTGGATTTAAAATCAAAAAAACAAATTATTAATGAATATGCGACTCACCAAGGAGATACTGGCTCTCCTGAGGTTCAAGTGGCTCTCCTATCAGAACAGATTAAAAATTTAAGCTCCCATTTGAAAGAGCATGATCATGATATCCACTCTAGGCGAGGTTTGCTTTCGATGGTTAATAAAAGAAGAAGATTGCTTCAATATTTAATAAAAAAAGATAATGAAAGATATCAAGGCCTGATTAACAAGTTAGGATTAAGTAAATAATCTTCTTATAATTATCCTACAATTTGTAGTTTTGCTTTAAGGTATGCTATAATCAGATAGTTAAAGACGGATTGGGGATTGCAAAGAGATAATTAGATCTATCTAATTACATCTTCTACAGTTTCCAATCTCTCTAGATAAAAATAAACACGTAGTTTACTTTTAAGGTAAGTTTTTAAATTATGTCTAAAATAGTAATAAAAGAACAAGATCTTAATGGCCGAAAATTAAGATTGGAAACAGGTAAATGGGCAAAAGCAGCTGATGCAGCTGTGACTGCTTCTTGGGGAGAGACAGTTGTTTTGGCAACTGTTACTCAAAAACCGTTAACTGAAGATATCGGCTATTTCCCTCTTTCCATTGAATATGTCGAGAAATATTATGCCGGAGGAAGAATTACAAGTCAAAAATTTATAAAACGAGAGTCTCGACCTAATGATGAATCAATACTAGCAGGAAGAGCGATAGATAGATCTATTAGACCACTCTTTCCTAAAGATTTTAATTACGAAGTTCAGATAATTATTAATGTCTTATCGTATGATGGAGTTAACGATCCTGCACTCTTGGGATTTATTGCAACTTCAGCTGCATTGTCAATATCTTCACTCCCTTTTTTAGGACCAATATCTGCTACCCGCTATGGTCTGTCAGAAAATAAAGAAGTTATTAACCCAACTCTCTCAGAGATGGAATCTTTAGACTTAGAGTTATTAGTTGCTTCAACTGCTGAAAAAATCGTTATGATTGAGGCTAAGGGGAAGCAAATACCCGACGAAAAAGTCATAGAGGGAATTAAGACCTCTCATAAAGAATCTCAATCAATAGTTAGTTTAATTAACGATTTTACTAAAGAGGCAGGAAAAGAGAAATTTGAATATACGCCTCTTGTTTTAAACGTTGATACAGATCTTTTAAAAGGTGTTAAGCAAGAAGTCAAGGAAAAGATTGAAGAGGCCCTGTTTTCTCCTGGAGCTGTATGGCATGAAGCCACTGGGGATATCATTAAACAAGGATTAATCCAAAAATATACAGACCAACTGACACCAGTGCAGATATCAGGAATTTTTGACAAAGTCGCAAAAGAGATTATGAATAAATTAGTTTTAGAGAAGGGAGAAAGGGTTGATGGTAGAAAAATGGACGAGGTTAGGCCCATTAATATAGAGATAGGAGTTTTACCTCGTGCTCATGGCTCAGCTGTGTTTGAAAGAGGAACGACACAAGTTTTATCTATAACAACTCTAGGACCAATCTCAGATTCACAAACTTTGGAGGGGATGACAGGAGAGTCAACAAAAAGATTTATGCACCACTACAATATGGGAATTAATCCATTTTCAACTGGAGAGCCAAAAAGAGTCTCAGGACCAAATAGGCGAGATATAGGTCATGGAGCTCTGGTAGAAAAATCGCTAGTAGGGGTTCTGCCATCTGTAGAAGAATTCCCCTATGCTGTTCGTACAGTCTCTGAGGTATTAGCCGCCAATGCCTCTACTTCTATGGCATCTCTTTGTGCTTCAACCTTATCGCTTCTAGATTCGGGAGTTAATCTTAAAAGTCCAGTTGCAGGAATTGCTTTAGGTTTGCTGTCTAACGAAGAACGATTTCAAGTAATTACAGATATGCAGGCAGTAGAAGATTTTTATGGAGAGATGGATTTTAAGATAGCGGGAACAATTAATGGTATAACTGGAATACAAATGGATACAAAATTGACTGGTTTAACTTTTGAAATTATTGAAGAAGCTGTTAAGCAAGGACAGAAAGCTCGAGAAGGTATCTTGAAAAAAATGGATGAAGCGTTACCTGGTCCTGCAGCTATTTCTGAATATGCTCCTAAAATTAAAGTAACTCATATTGAACCGGAGAATATAGGAGCATTGATCGGACCTGGAGGTAAAAATATTAATGCTATTATTGCTCGAACTGGGGCTCAGGTAGATATTGAAGATGATGGGACAGTAATGGTCTCTGGATTAGAAGAGGCTTCAATTCAAGATGCAATTTTAGAGATTGATGGAATGTTTAAGAAAGTACAAGTAGGTGAAGTATACGAGGGGAAGGTAGTCAAAATTGCGCCATTTGGTGCTTTTGTTAATATATTACCAGGAAGAGATGGATTAGTTCATGTTTCCCAAATGGCTTCTTATAGAGTTGAGAAGCCAGAAGATATAGTGTCGGAGGGACAAAAAGTAAAAGTTAGAGTTGTGGAAGTAACTTCTGAAGGAAAAATTGGATTATCAATGGTATTTGGAGAGAGAAATGAAAATAGAGAACAAAAGGGAGAAAGAAGAAATTTTGGTCGAGAAAGAAGAAATAATAGTAGAAGATAAGGCGAATTCCTAGATGCCTAACTTTAAAAAAGAACCTTTTTTTACACTCTTTTTTTTATTCGTTCTTTTAATTCTTTTTTGCTTAACTTTACTTCCTTTTGTATTAAATCCAAGTCAAAATTATTTTCTATCATCAACTCAAGATTTTATTCTCAATATTTGGCCCGATTCTCAGAGTAATGCTTTGATTTGGATTCAAAATAATAGAATTAATCTTTCTTTTTCATTTAATAATGCAGATAAGATGAAGATTGGAACAATGCTTAAATATGAAGGTATATCTCAACCTTGGCCTAGAAATTTAAGTTTAAAGGTAGATGATAATTCAACATCTTTTTTAGCTCATTTTTTACCCATACAGACATCTATAACAGTGACTAAAAATACAATTATTTTTGGGGATTTTCATCTTGATAGAAATTTACTTTTACATTCGGAACTTAGTGGAAGTAATGGTCACGCTGATAATTCAAACATTACCTTCTCTAAGCAAAATGACTTAATAAATTTGCAAATAAATGATCCATCAGCTGTCTATAAAGAAGCGGAAGATAATGGATCATTACAGTTCTATTCCATAGGATTTAAGCAGAGTTTATGGAATATTATTAGTAAATTAGATAAAATAGCTTTACAGTTAAAAAAAGGATACTTACAAGGGGAGGTTGTATTTAAAAATAACTCTTAGATTTGGAAAAAATCTTAGATAAAATTTAATACGTATAGCGTTTAATCCGGTTGATTGTTTATAAAAAATATTAATTTATGGATCAAACTGTCCAAGCATCTGATTTTTTTACAAAATTAAAAGATAAGATCTCTTCGGAAACCATTCCAGAGTTGCTGCAAGAAAAACTCTCAGGGTATATGAATAGATTAGAAAGATTATCCAAGGAAGGCGTGTATGACCCTGAATTTGAACGAGATTTAACTTTTATTGATTTTGTTATGAATTTACCATTTCAAGAACTTTCGACTGATATCTTAGATATCCATCGAGCAGAAGAAATTTTAAATAAGAATCATTACGGATTGAAGTCAGCTAAAGATCGAATTTTAGAGTATTTATCAGTAGTAATTTTAAATAACCGATTAGGAAAATCTTATCACTCACAGGTTTTAGCTTTCGTTGGATTAGTTGGAAGCGGTAAAACATCGCTAGCATATTCGATAGCTGAAGCCTTAGGTAGAAAAATTATTAGAATTCCATTTGGAGGATTAGGTTCAGTTGAAGAGCTCAGAGGGCAGTCTCGAATGCAGTCCGAAGCAGAAGCAGGATTAATATTAAAATCAATTCATGATGCCGGAGTTTGTAATCCTGTGATCTTGCTAGATGAAATTGACAGAGTTTCAGAAAGATCTAGATCGGATGTTATGGGAGTTTTGATTGAACTTTTAGATCCAGAACAAAATTGGGCATTTGTGGATCATTACGTTGATTATCCTTTTGATTTATCAAAAGTATTATTCTTAGCAACGGCTAATAACTTGACCAATGTAGCAACAGCTGTATTAGATAGGCTTGAGGTTATTGAGATGCCGGCGTATACTGATGCAGAAAAGATAGTTATCGGCAGAGATTTTATTTTACCTAAGGCGATAAAAGATGCAGGACTTGAAATAGATATTATTAAGATAGATGAAGGTCTATGGCCTAAGATTGTCAGACCTTTAGGGTTTGATGCAGGCATCCGTTCATTACAAAGGAATATATCGGCAGTTGTCAGAAAAGTAGCTAGAGAAGTAGTGTCGGGGAATCCTGGGCCTTATTTTATTACAGCAGAGAATATAGAGCAGTATGTGTCATAAAAGTAGAAATTTAAAAGAGAGATATTTTTGAAATTAAAAAAAGATGAAAATAAAATCATTTAGACCAAAAGTAAAATTGTTTGAAAAACCAGAAAAGATTTCTCAAGAAAAACCTTTGCTGCCTAAATTTAAGACTTTTACCAATGAAAGAGAGAATATCTCTAAAGTAAAAGAAGGAGGAAAATTTGATGATTTAAAGATTATTCCTTTGGGAGGAGTTGGTGATGTGACTAAAAATATGTATGTATATGAATACAAAGACGATATAGTCATAATTGATTGTGGTATAGGTTTTCCTGATGAAGCGATGTTGGGTATAGATTTAGTTATACCGGATATTTCATATCTTCGTGATAAAAAGGATAAAATCAAGGGGATTGTCATTAGTCACGGTCACGATGATCATATTGGGGGGCTACCATACATTTGGCCAGAACTGGAGGTGCCAATATATGCCCAAAAATTAGCTTCCGGCTTTATAAGAGCTAAATTCTCAGAACATAATTTACCAAAAGATAAAATTAAAACTATAGGAATAGATACGGTTTTAGATTTGGGAGCGTTTAGAATTTCATTCTACAGAGTAACTCATTCAGTCCCTGATGCGTCAGGAATTGTGTTAGAAACTCCGAGTGGCCGAATTATTCACCAGGCAGATTTTAAAATAGATTGGACACCAGTTGATGAACAAGTGACTGACGTAGGAAAGATAGCTATAGAAGGAGATAAAGGAGTGACTCTGTTATTAATTGACTCATTAAGAATTGAAAAGCAAGGTTATAATTTATCGGAACGATCTATCCAGCCGACATTCGAAAAAATAGAAAGAGAGACTTCTGGAAAGATGTTAATTACGACAACTTCTTCTAATATTAGTCGAATACAGCAAGCAATTAATGTTGCAGCAGCATCTGGACGGAAGGTTGCATTAGTTGGAAGGAGTATGGACAGTAATTTTCAAGTAGCTCGTGACCTGGGTTTTTTGCAAGTACCTCAAGGAGTAGTAATTGCTCCAGATGAAATAAAACGATTCGCTGACAATAAACTTATGATTATAATTGCTGGATCACAGGGACAGCCAGGATCTTCGCTCTCTCGGGCCGCAAATAACGCACACAAATTTGTCTTTTTAAAGCCTCATGATTCAGTAGTCTTTTCTGCTGATCCTATCCCTTCCTCAGAATCTGCCCAATATGCTCTAATTGATAAGTTATCTAAACTTGGAGTAGAAGTTTATTATACTGCCTTAACTGATTCTCTTCACGTTTCTGGACATGCGAGTGCTGAAGAGATAAAGCTTATGATTAATTTAGTAAAGCCTAAATTTATTCTTCCTATCGGAGCAACTTATAGACAGATGAGAGAGTTCTCAAGAGTTAACCAAGAGATGGGATATTCGCCAGAACGAATTCTTTTAGTTGAGGATGGACAGGTTATAAAGATGAGGCCAAATAATGTAACTATTGATGGTAAAGTAGAGTCGAAAAATATATATGTTGATGGTTTAGGAGTAGGAGATGTAGGAAATATTGTCCTTCGTGACAGGCAAGTGATGGCAGAAGAAGGAATTGTTGTAGTAATTGTTCCTATAGATGCTCATACAAGTAAAATTGTTGATGAACCTGATATTATTTCAAGAGGATTCGTCTTTGAGAAAGAAGCTGAAAAACTTCTTTCCGAAGCTAAGAAAGTAGTAGAATCTATTTTATCTGATATTCCTGAAGGGGTTTTAGATTGGAGATTTACTCGTCAGCATATTGAGGAGAATTTAGAAAAGTTCTTTTACGAGGAAACTCAAAGACGGCCGATGATTTTACCTGTAGTAGTTGAGGTATAGTGTATTATACTATATCCTATAGTATTGACAAAATAATTTATTTGTGTTATTTTATTAATAATAATTAGAGGGGATTAAAGGGCTATTTTTATTCTCCTTAATTTATCTATAATAAATGATTGTTTTAGATATATATAAAAATGCCTAGACGACGTCGATCTATTTATTCTCTTCCTAAATTTAAACTTAAACAAAGAACAGTTATTACTGTCGGTACCATTATCTCATTTATATTAGCGGCGTTATCTGGAGTATCTTTGATTTCTTCTTCAAGTAAATTGTTATTTTGGCGAATCTTTCTAAAGGAAAACATCGGTTGGACCTCCTTTTTTGCGCCGCTTGTTTTTTTTATCTCAGGCTTAGTATTACAGAAACTTAAATGGTCTCTTGCTCAGCCTAATGTACTTGTTGGGCTTTTGACAATTATCGTTTCATTCCTTGGTTTAACTGGAGCTGTACTGCCTTCTGAAGCTGGATCTTTAGGAAATTTGATTTGGTTGGAACTAGCAGGTCTTTTAACCCACATTGGAGCTTTTGCTTTATTGATAGGAGTTCTAATTGTCGGACTAGTTGTATTATTTAATACATCATTTCCCCAAATTTGGAATATTATAAGCAGCATCTTTAAAGTAGTTAGTATGCCTTTTAATACAATTTTGGGAGCTAAACAAGCTGTAGTGCCTTTAGGTGAGATGAAGAATATTCCTATTAAGATTAAGGTTTCAGGGGTTGAAGAAAAGCCAAAGAATCTTCCGAAGATTGCTCGAATAGAAGAGCCTCAGCCAATTATTTCAGATGAGATAGTCAAAAATACAATGGGTAAAGTCGCTGTATGGAATTACCCTCCTTTATCTATTCTCTCTGATAAGGTAGGATCAATGGCGGATAGGGGTGATGTAAAGAAGAATGCAGCTATTATAGAAAAGACATTAGACTCGTTTGGTATTGTTGCTAGGGTAGCAGAGATTAATGGAGGACCCGCAGTTACTCAATATGCTTTAGAAATTTCAGCTGGAACTAAGATCGCTAAAATTGCCAACTTGCAAAATGATATAGCTTTGGCATTAGCTGCTCCTACTGGAGCAGTTAGAATTGAGGCTCCTATTCCAGGAAAATCATTAGTTGGTATAGAGGTTCCTAATAGGAGTTTAGAAATAGTTGGCCTGAAAAGTTTACTCGCAACTCCTGAAATGGTTAAAAATAAGTCTAAGTTAGCCGTATCTTTAGGCCGTGATACCTCATCAAAACCAGTAGTAGTCGATATCTCAAGGATGCCGCACGCTTTAATCGCAGGTACTACTGGATCTGGAAAATCTATCCTTATGAATGCATTCATTACTGCTTTATTATTTAGGAATTCTCCCGATGAGCTAAAGCTTATCCTAGTTGATCCGAAAAGAGTAGAGTTAACAAATTATAACGGCATACCACACCTTTTAACTCCAGTAATAACTGAGCCAGAAAAGATCCTTTCTGCCTTAAAATGGGCGATGGCTGAAATGGATAGACGTTATCGACTTTTCCAATCTGTTGGAGTAAGAAATATTCAAGCATATAATGAAATGTCTGGCTTTCAAGCATTACCCAATATAGTCATTTTTATTGATGAATTAGCAGATCTTATGATGTTTGCTCCTGTTGAAGTAGAGGATTCAATTACAAGAATTGCTCAACTTGCCAGAGCTACTGGAATCCATTTAATGATTGCTACTCAGCGTCCATCAGTTAACGTTATTACTGGCTTAATTAAAGCAAATATTCCATGTAGAATTGCTTTTAATGTTTCATCTATGATTGATTCAAGAGTTATTTTAGATTCTCCTGGAGCAGAAAAATTATTAGGCCGCGGGGATATGTTGTTTTTGCCTCCTGATGCTTCTAAGCCAATTAGAGTTCAGGGCGTATATCCAACTGATGCTGAAATTAATGGATTGATAAAATATTTAAAGTCATTAGGTATTGCTCCTCAATATACTTCTGAAGTAATCGAGATGCCAATAGGTAAAGTAGGAAAAGGTGGAGACGATGGGAGTGCGAAAGATGAGCTTTTTGAAGAGGCTGTTCGAACAATTTGTCAATACGATCGAGCTTCTGCTTCTTTGCTTCAAAGAAGACTAAGAATAGGGTACGCTCGAGCAGCTAGACTTTTAGATGAATTAGAATCTGCGGGTGTTGTAGGACCAGGAGATGGGTCTAAACCGCGAGATGTTCTAGTAAGAAACCCCGATGAGTACTTTTCTCAATCACCTTCTTAGTTCTGATTTAAGGACTGCTAAGTTCCATTAAGATCATACTTAAAAGAATAGACATTTTAAATAATTGGTGCAGATATTTTAATACCTCCAGGTCATATTGACTCCTTTATTGGTATTTCTTAAGATGAGAAGTGACCAGTGATAAAGCTGGTATTTTTGAATGTGAGAAATAAGAGGGAAATAAAATTAAATAGGATAGGAATAATACCAAAGAGAGTAAATAAACTTTTGGATAAGTATCTGTATAGACTCCGGAAGAAAGAAGAGCTTACTATCTCGCTTTCATTGGCAGTAGTAGTACTATTTTTTGCTATAGCACTGATAGCTCCGTTTAAGTCACAACTTTTA
>DAIDIY010000036.1 GCA_027451625.1 Candidatus Daviesbacteria bacterium
CTCAGTAGAAGTAGCTACCTTCTCAACAGATCCAGAGCTACTAGGCTCATTAGCGGTTACTGCCCCCCCCGCTTCAGGCGCAGTAGATACAGAATCCGTTGAGGAAGTATCTGGTATCACTATTGTAGGAGTTGTTGTAGAAGATACAGGATCGCTAACTGTAGTTGTTGTTTGATTTGTTGTTGTTGTTGTCATAACTATTTGTTTTCCTAATTTTCTTAAATTATCTAGAGGTCCGTAAAAGACATCTAAATCTATTATATCACCATTAACGGGCATTGTCCCTTTATCGGAGTATTGCCCCATGCTAACGAAAGACCAGTACTTGGCAGGAAATGATCCTAGATTAGATGGATCGTTAGTGTACCCCGCAATCCACAAAGGATAACCCGCATTTGCAACTTCAGTCCAGTCAATATTAAGATATAGATTCTGATCCATGTATATAAGAGGTTTTACTCCCGTTTGAGATTCAACAGAAGATAACCAAGAATATGCCCAGGAAGCGTTATCAGAGCTCAAAGATCCATCAGCATTCTTTATCGGCTCTTCAAAGTCTAGGGCAATAAACTCCCCCTCCGATAAATCACCAATGGTAGATACAAAAAAATCAGCTTCATCAGAAGCGGAGTTTAAGGTGGGATAAGAAAAATGATATAGACCGTGAACAGTACCCGATGCTTGGGCAAGAGATCTTGCAAGAGCAAAATTAGAATCAACGTTTAAAACTCGAGAGTTATCGGGAGTTCCATAATTAACCTGTATAACGACAAACTTTCCCTCCGCAGCGATTGCCGAGAAAACGTCAGAGGATAAATTTCCCTGATATGAAGATAAATCGTATCCTAAAGTTTCCATAAATTGATTATACACGTACTAAATTATAAAAGCTAATTCAGATAAGATGGTCTGGAATAACCAAAAGATTTTAATTGAAAGGCGGGGCGATTGCCAGCCTTGTTTTCCTCCAGCACCATCCTCTGATGCTCATCCACGTTACTTTGCATCCTTTGCCGGTACAGACGGTCAGCCCTGAACTGATTGGCTTTTTTAATCCAGTTGTAGGCAAATAAAAGATAATTCCTAGGATGTTTTGATAGATTGCGCTCGTCTCTCAACCAACGCCGCATGCCAGACATGTCAGAGGCAAGATAGGGATTATCAGAGAATTTAGACTTCAGAGCTTGGACAAACTCAACCGTGTCTAAACATTCAACAGATTTCCATTTCTTTTTTTCTTTTATATTATTTTCTTTTTTTATTATATTATTATTACTTTTATTATTTGTGTGTAAATTCGTTACACCCCCTGTAACCTTTTTACTCACCCCCTGTGGATAACTTTGTGGATAACTTTTTTCTGTATTGTCAGTTTGGAAGGTACTGGCAATATATTTGCTTGAAATTTTATAAACCAAAGTAGAATATTTTGATTGTTTATTTTTCTCTAATAACCCCTTTTTTGCTAGAGATCCTATACCCTTATTTATAGTTTTTCTTGACAGTCCTAAATGATCCGAAACGTATGATTGAGTGAAAAATATTTCATCAGCATTCGCAAAACCAAAGAAAAAAGTAAATATCATAAATTCAGCGGGAGATAGTTTAAGATCATATACAGTCGTGGGAAAAGCAACGTAAAATGAGTTAGGTTTTCCAGTTATTTGCTCTTGGGAGTTATTTGTTGTATAATCGTCACTATATTTCATTCTAATCGGAGAATAACATCTCCGATTTTTTTTGTCAATAACAATTTCTCCTATAACCAACGTGGATAACTTGCGGATAAGTACCGTAAAGAAAGAAAGTAATCTAATAAAAAGAAAAACAACACGAAATAGACTATATCGACCAAATTGATAGCTTACCTACGACAGAATACCTTAGTAGATAATAAATACTAAAAGAGAATTCGGATTGAGAAGAGGGTCTAATTTGAACGAAATTTAGCCTAAATTAAGGTGGTAGGGAGGGAGAGGGAATATAAACGCGCGTATCTGTTATAAAGAAAGCAAGAAAGAATATTATCCTTAAGTAGAATATAGTCTTACAGATACGCTCTTTTATTATACCACTAGACATTTAAAACAAATAGTATTATCTTATTCTCAGGCAGGGTATAGCTAATAAAAACTATTACCACCTACAAAGAAAGTGAGATAACAAAGTTATCATGACACTTACTTTCCACATATAATAAAAGGTCTTATACAGGTGATAGACGCGCAGATGAAATATTCTAGCCCACCACAAAGATGGTTAGCCAAAAAGTGAGCTAACAAGACCGAGACTTGCTATGGCAGCAGTAATATAAAAATAAATCCTAGATGAGCAATCTCTAGGCGGATGATCCGAGTCTCCCATTCGAAGTGGATTCTGTATAAATACCAAAAAAGAAATTAAAAACTTCTTCTATCTACTTAGTTTTTTTACAAATTCGAAGATAAGGTAAAAGACGAAATATTGCCCAGCTAATTAAGCAGGGTATAGCATCAAAATAATCATCAGTTTCTAAACATTCAATGATTATCTATAAACCCCTCTTATCTAGATAACAATATTATTATTAAATTAAAAATAATATATTGATTTTTTAGATTATGATGAGCGTATTAATACTATATAATCTGACCAACCCTCCCCCATAGGGTGGTCGAATAATCAATTATTCGGTCAGATATTTTGTTATAGGTTATCTAAAAATAGTTGAAAGAAAAAAATGGCTCAACAAAGCCATAAAAAAATAACTGAGTATAATGATAATTATACCCAGTTCCAAATTCGTATCAAAATACGTATCAAATGGCTTAGATAAGCCACATATAGCAAAATTTGATTTAATCAATCAAAATATTTTAATTAGAATAATATGATATACCAATGTATAATATACAACACATATCCAGATAATATATGGATATGTTATAATCAACACATGGCTAGTTATCCAAGCATGACAAGAACGCCTGAGTTGGAAAAAGAACCTTGGTTATTGAATGAGGCGAAGGATTTCTTTGAGAGGAAATATGCAACCTTTATAAAACTTATGCATGACAAATCGTCTTCTCCAAGGGAGCGTAACTTTTATATAGTTCGTCTTCATTTTGCTGGTTATTCATGTGCTAATGTCGCTCGAGCTGTGTCTAGAGCTGAATTATCGCCTATCTCTCTTACAAGAATAAACAACATCATTAATCGTTTTTTGCAAGTTCTCTCTGATGATGAGATAGCGAGATACCGCCAATACAGACACGCTCACCGCAAAAGACTCACACAAACATACCCATACTAATATACTTGACAAACTTATATACCTCTGATATAATAGTATCAGTAAATCAATATAAGAGTATTCGTACGATTATATAGATTGAATCTGACACAAGGCAGTATGAGAGATCCTTATACTTCCGGCAACAGAACGAAAGGAAAGACGACAGGT
>DAIDIY010000037.1 GCA_027451625.1 Candidatus Daviesbacteria bacterium
AAGTAACGATACTGCTTGGATCACTAACTTGTGTATTTATTTGTCCTATCGTAACCTCAAGAGAAGATGGATTAACCTGGTGTTTCTTTTTTCTTTGACCATTTTTCTTAACTTCACCTATCACTTCCTCATCGTAGCGAAGAATTCGATCTTCCCTATCTACTTCAAGTGTAATCGTATTGATTTGACCTGAAGGTCTTGATTTTCTTGACACAAGTTGGAGCGCTTTAATTTGAGGTATACTGGTTGGTTTTAATGCAATTTTTACTGACTGTTCGCCAGTTGGAGAATCGACATGAACAATTTTTCCATCTGGGACTTTTGCACTCCACCTCTCATATGTTCCTGATTGTGCTAGTTCTGGAGTGCTTCGCATGGTTGAATATTAAACTGAACATAATACTCCGTCAAGGAAATTGTGTTCAGAAAGACTTACCACTCTTAGGGTTAAATTTGAGAACTCATTATTCTTCCCCTCTTATCTCTTTCTAAAATTACTCTAACTTTATTTGGCTCAGGAAGTACAAAGTTAAACTTAAATTCTAAAGTTGGGATTATGTACTGATAATTCCTACTCTTAAGATCATATCTAACTTCCGGATAAATAGAGGCATCTTTATGTTAATTATTAACACAGAAGAATAGAATAACGATTTATTCACACTTTCCCATCTGAGTAGGATATTAGCCAGTTATATCAGGTAATTAAGCACTAACTTCAACCTTTTTGCTAAGATGATTTTTCTTGGATTTTTCTTCTCTTTCTAATCGCTGTTTTAATAACTCAGCCTGTTTATCATCTGTATCTTTCTGACATGTTTCATTTATACAACGATATTGGGTTACAGTAATTGGATACAAAGGATTAGCTGATTGTCGGACCGTTATATTACTTATTTTTGTAGGGCTTCCACATCTAATACAAATATGTTCATTATTATCATTCATAATATTTAAATTTGGAAAAATTTTAATTAATAAAATATATTCTGGAAGCTACTGTATTATACGCCTTTTAATACCAAATGTACATCATCAATTTAACTATTCTTAAGTTCTAAAACGAAGTGCAGCACTTTCAAGTAAAATTATTGCTTGGAAAGGAGGTGCACTTCATGAGTCAGTACAAACATCTAAATGTAGAGGAGAGAGAAAAGCTGTATGGTTTGTTAAATCAACAATATTCTTTAAAGGATATTGCTAAAAAGTTAGGTAGATCTGACTCAACTTTAAGTAGAGAGCTAAAAAGGAACAAAACAGGACATGGAAAAGTTTCAAATGAATATTTGAGCATGACATATATTCCCTGTAAAGCTCAAGCAAAAGCTGATAAGAGAAGTTTAAAACAAAGAACAAAAGCTCCATTAAAAAATCCTAAGGTGTTTTTGTATGTCAGAGGAAATTTAAGGCAAGGATTATCACCAGAATGTATAGCAGGGAGATTAAGATTGGATCTGAAAGGAGAGACTATATGTAAGGAGACCATTTACTCATATATTTATTCAGATAAAGGTAAAAGATTTAAATTATGGAAATATTTAACCTTAAACAGAAAGAAGAGGAAGAGAAAAGGAGGCAGGCAAGTCCAAAAAAGCAGAATACCAGGCTCAATCAGTATTGATTTAAGACCTATTATAGTTAATTTAAGAGGTATAGCTGGAGATTGGGAGTCAGATTTGATGATAGGTAAACAGATAGATAAAACTGCCCTTTCAGTAACAGTTGAGAAATTAACAAGATATACTCTTCTTACTAAACTTAATGATAGATCTGCCCAAACAAAAGCAGCAGAATTAAATCAAAGATTATCAATACTACCCAAAGGTCTAAAACAGACCTTAACCTTAAATAATGGAGCAGAAAACAGCTATCATCAACAAATTAGTCAGCAGTTAAATTTAGCTGTATTTTTCTGTCACTCCTATCATAGTTGGGAAAGAGGGACTAATGAAAATACCATAGGTAGAATCAGAAGATTCATACCTAAAGGAGTAAGTCTATATACTATCTCGAATAAACAGATTAAAAGACTAGAAAAAAGATTAAACAATACTCCTAGGAAGTGTTTAGGATATTTAACTCCCAACGAAAAGATGTTAGAGTACACACAATCTAGCATCACTTGATACGACTGCTGCACTTCCACTTAGAATCTGCGATTTTTATACACAAACCCAGGCATCTATCCTATAAGATTTGCTTAATTTTATTAAATGTGCTATACTAATTTTTAGTTGAATTGGAATTGAGCTATTAGAAACATTTTCCCTTCACTTTACTGCATTATTTAAGCAGACTGGCTATTAAATAGCGGGATTATTCTCTCTTTTTGGCTCCTAAAGTTTTTGGAGCAATCCACTAAATTTTATATATTTCTTTCTCAACATTATTAATTTCTTTCTTCATCTTAGATTGGGAGATGCAGTTTATTCGCCAAGAGTGGCCAAAGACTTTACCTTTACAAAACACTAGATGAAGAAGAATCTAAAACATGTATCAAAACCGAAATAGATTTCAGTCATTTAGAGGTGGACACAATAGATTTTCCAAACCATCAAACGATGGTTTTTCAAGGAACAAATTTATAAGTAGGCAAAAGCGTCCATCTTTACCAAATGACCCCAATTTATTTATTAAACAAGTATCCAAAAATTTATCTAATGAAGAATACTCCCCTAAAAACAGTTTCGCTGATTTGAATTTAGCATCAATTTTAAAATCAAATATTAATTCAAAGGGATTCACCGCGATGACTCCGATTCAAGATCAAGCTATTTTACCAATTCTAGAAGGTCGTGATTTAATTGGACTTGCTGCAACCGGGACTGGTAAAACAGCTGCCTTTTTGGTCCCTTTAATTCAGTTAATGTATACTAATCGTAATAAAAGGACTTTAATTATTACTCCAACCCGAGAGCTTGCTTCACAAATTAGAGACGACTTTAAAGATTTTGCATATGATATGAAACTTTTTGCTACCATTTTAGTGGGAGGGGCAAATATAAACCGTCAGATCCGAGAATTAAAAAGAGATCCCAATATGGTGATTGCTACACCTGGTAGATTAAAAGATTTAATTGAAAGAAAAGCTATTTACTTAGAAGATTATACTAATATAGTTTTAGATGAAGTGGATTTAATGGTTGATATCGGGTTTATTAATGATATAAGATATTTCACTTCCTTATTACCTAAAGATCGGCAATCTTTGTTTTTTTCAGCTACTATTTCACCAAAAGTTCAAAAAATTTTACAAAGTTTCGTTAATAACCCGGTGACTGTGTCTGTTAAAAAACAAGATACTTCTGAAAATGTTGATCAAAATGTAGTTAAAATCGCAAACGGAGAAAATAAAGTGGACAGACTTCATGATTTATTAATTTCCAAAGGATTTGATAAAGTAATAATTTTTGGGAGAACTAAACATAGTGTCGAGAAATTAAATAAAGAGTTATTCGATCGTGGTTTCAAAGTTGGAGCTATTCATGGCAATAAAAAGCAGGGTCACCGTCAAAGAACTCTGCAAAGTTTTAAAAATAATGAAATCCAAATTTTATTAGCAACCGATGTCGCTTCTCGAGGTTTAGATATTCCTAATGTTACCCATGTCATCAACTATGAATTACCCGAAACTTATGAAGATTATATCCACAGGATTGGCAGAACTGGAAGAGCTGGTAACAGAGGAATTGCTTTAACATTTATCAGTTAATTATTGGCTTACAAATCATCCAAAACCTCTAAGTCTCTAAATTACCTAATTATAATATCTTTAGACCTACGATATGTGACATATCCTTAACTCTGATATGCTCTCTTTTTTCGTTTAAAAATAATAAATAGCAAGATAAAAATTATTTCAATCAATCCTCCAATTACATTAAACTTAATAACTGGCTCATTTGGTACGATACCAAAATGCCACACCAATCTTTAAACTATTTATCACCTTATCAAAACTTACAAAAAGGAGGTTTGTCTCAAAAGTCCTAAACCAGGACAATAAATTGATTAATTATTCTTTTTTAGTTAGAATACGCTTTATCTGCACGAATTATATGGCCGATAGAGAGAGATTAACAATCGTTAGTAGTATAGATAAAAAAACACCGGAGCTGCTGGAGAGGTTTCTATCTTTAAGTAATTCTAAATTAGCAGGTTTTTATCTATTAGCAAGTACTGTTGATAATAAGACTGACATAATTGATCGCGCTCACAGTAGTTTCGCTCTTCCAATCGATCTTTCTAAGAATTATCCAGTATATATTTTTCATACTCCTCTTGATCAAGCAAATTCAATCATAAAAAAATATTTTACAGATTCTACTTCACCTTCATTATGGGTAGTCGAACAATCATATCGTCAACTAATAGAAGGTATGAAAGAGGCATTAGTGTCTAACTCTCCACTTGCTGATTTAGTAAGTAGAAAAATGACAATTGTTAATCTTTCTACTTATTCTCATTCTGATAATGTTGATCCTAATACCGGCATAAGAACAGTTACTCTACCGATTCTTCTAGGTGCCTTCCCTACTCATTCTACTCCTAATTCTTAAAGTCTAGTATTTCATTTAAATTCTTTATTCCTGCTGCTGTTAAGATAATAACTATTTTTTTCTCTTTTAGATCAGGAAGCTTTTTTAATGCTGCTACTACAGAAGCTGAAGTTGGCTCTGGAACTATTGATTCTTCTTCAATAAGATCATTTAAAGCTTCAATTATCTCTTTATCGGTAACTTCTACAATAGTTCCACTAGTGGATCTTAATGCCATTATTAGTTTGGGAGAAGAATACGATTCTTTAGCAACAATACTTTCTGCAATAGAGTTTGGAATATCTTCTAAGATAACAAAATCTTTATTTTGATCTAAAGCTTGTTTAAGCGGCGCCGCTCTTTCAATTTGAACTCCTATTAATTTAGGTAAACGACTTACTAATCCCAGCTGTTGTAGCTCATAATAGGCTTTATAGATTGAAAATAATAGTGTCCCATTCCCACAAGGAGCTATAATTACATCAGGAATTCCTAAATTCTTCCAAATCTCAAGACCTATTAACTTTATGCCTTCTTCTTTAATAGGATTATATCCGCCTGTAGCATTTAACCCTTTTAAAGGGCTATCTATAAATTTTCTAAAGATTGTCTCATAAGGAGCTGACATCTCCATAAGATCTGCTCCATATAGTTTTACTAAATTTTTTTTATTAGCTGAGTGATTTTCAGGAATGATACATGTACATTTTAATTTAGCTTTTTGGGCATATGCAGCTGTAGAGATAGCATCATTTCCTGAGGAAATATCATAAAGCTCGTTAATATCATTTTCTAAAGCAGTGTTTACTAATATAAAACTGCCCCTATCTTTAAAAGATTGAGTCGGATTGTAAGATTCATCTTTTAAATAAAGATCCCCAAATTGATATTTTTTACTAAGATTATTAAGTTTTGACAAAGGTGTTGCTGTCTCGCCAAAAGAGACAGAGAAAGCATTATTCGGCAAGAGCTCAGCAAATTCCTCCCAGATATTCTTACCTCTATTATTAATCTCTATCTCCTTATAATTGTATTCGACAACTAAGTCATTATAATAAGGACTGCACAAAGGGCAAGCAATCTGTTTTAAACTAAAGGGAAATACTTTACCAGTTCGAATACACCTATAATGGAGTGACATAATTTTAGAGAGAAAAATCTAAAGAGACTTCTCTTGTTTTGTTAAAATACACATTTAAAATAGGAATATTATAACCAGTTCTTTTAAGGATTAACTTAGTTGTATCTTGTTGAGATCTATATTCCTCTGGTAAGATAGTAATGCATACTCCATTTTCCTCGGTAAATTCCGATTTCCTAACGTACAAAGCAGCATCCAATAAACTACAAGAAGGATCACAAAACTTTTTCCTACTATCTTTTTTACATAGAATATAATTTGGCATTCCTTCTCTTACAAGTGAAATTCCCTTTCTCATATTTATTAACCATTCACCCGGGATCTTATCTACTAAATTTAGTGCTTCCTGCTGCAATTCTGGTTCAGACTCAAAAACTATATTATCTGGGGGTAAAGTCCATCTTCTTTTCATCTCTTCATATAAGGGAGAAGAAAACAGTCCATCTTGAGTCATTCTATCAAAATGATCATTTTGATGCATCTCGTCTATAAACCACCACAAACGCGCCTGCTTTCCTCCAATATTGCGGAGGACTTCAGATACCAAATCAATACCCATCATCGCGTGTCGAACATCACTGTCTCCCATAGGAGACATACCTTTATCCGCATAAAAATGTCCAGCTTCAATTATAGCAGACTGGAACGGCAGATCTGATAGTGTTTCTATTAATAATGACATAATATTTTATTATTGTGCTTAACTTCATTTCTTTCAGGAGTAAATTATACAAAAAAAATACGCAACTTTCAATAAAACCTTAAACTATAAGCTATAACTGTGTGGGTGATTCAATACCTAGTAAAAACAAACCATTTTTTAAGGTTTGTCCTGCAGCGTTGGTTAAACGAAGTCTAGAGCTTCTCACAGCTTCATTAGGTACACCTAATACCCGATCACTATGATAAAACTGGTTGAATGCTGCAGCTGTAGAATAAGTATGTTCAGCAACAATTGAAGGCTGATTTTGTTCCATAGCTCTTTTGACACTTTCAGGATAGGATGCTATTAATTTTATCAACCGCCTTTCATTGGGGGTATTAAAAACCACCTCTTCGTTACCTGCTAATATACCTTCTTTTTCTGCTTTTTCGATTATAGTAGCTGCCCTAGCATGAGCATATTGAATGTAGGGAGCACTATGCCCTTCTAATGTTAACGCTTGAGTCCAATCAAATTTTATATCTCGGTCACGACCTTGTCCTAAATCCATATAAATTACAGCCCCTACTCCTAATTGTCTTGCTAATGTTTGTTTTTGAGCATCATCTAGTTCTCTTTCAGAAGGAATTCTATCATATGCTCTACTGATCGCTTCATTTAATACATTTTCTAAAAAAATTACTCTACCTTTTCTAGTCGACATCTTCCCTTCTGGTAGAGTAATCATGCCAAAACCAACATGTTCGGTTATAGGCGCTTCATCTCCAGCCCAACGATGGAAAACTTCAAATATCTGCTTGAAATATTCTTTTTGTTCCCCGCCAACCACATAAACAATCTTTTCTGGATCAAACCAAGAGGTCCTTGCTGCTAATGTCGCCAAGTCTCGAGATGCATATAAACTGGTATCATCTTTCTTCTGCACCATTAATCGGGGTAAATTTAACGGTGATAAATCAGCACTCAATCCGCCCTTTGAATCAGGATGTATAATATTGAGCTCAGATAGTTTTTTTAAAACAGATGGTAACATTGGTACGTAAGCAGATTCTCCTAGCATATACTCAAAACTAACCCCTAAAATGTCATAGACCCTTTGAAACTCTTTAAGACTGTGAGTCATCGCCCAATCTAATAATTTTTTAGCATCAGGATCACCATCCTCTAAACGTTTAAACCAAGCTCTTCCCTCTTGTTCTAAAGGAGATTCTTCAGAATCATTAATTCTCTTTTGCCCATCTATCTCTTTATGCATCCGCACATAAAGTTCATAAAGCATTTGAATTGAATCTGGATCTTGTTGGGATTCTAGACTTTTATCCCCCCAGAGCTCATACGCTCGACCTAACATCCCAAATTGAGTTCCCCAATCTCCTAAATGATTATCTCTAATAATATTATACCCATTAGCTTTATAAATTTTCGATAAAGACTCTCCAATGACTGTTGATCTCAAATGACCAACGCTCATGAATTTGGCAATATTGGGAGAAGAACTATCAATAACGACTATATTGCCATTACCTACATCTTGATATCCATATTTGTCTCCTAATTTTTCTACTTCGTTTAGAACTAGTTTTCCTAAATTACTACTATTCAATGTAAAATTTAGATACCCATTTGTAGCTTCTAATCCAGAGATGGTAGGTAAACCACTAAATTTCCCCACAAATTCTCTCGCTATTATTTCCGGAGGTTTTCTAAGATTTCTAGCCAGAGGATAGCAAGTAATTGCTAAATCTGCCCCCGTATGTTCCGGAGCGTCAACAGTTGCTAATTTTGGGTCCGGCTCTAAATTAAAAACCCCCGCGACAAGTCTTACTAAATCTTTTCTTATCTCAGGAAGAACATATTGATCTGGTTTAGGCAAAGTTGATGTGTCTAAGGGCACTAATGGAATTTGCGGATCTGGTAAATCTGGTATAAATATTCCTTCCAGAAATTTCTTCGTCTGAGGATGAGTAACTTTGGCAGGTGGTCTATTTTCTACATTTCTGTCCACCATATTTTATTTGGTTAATTGACACTTAATTTATCAAAGGTGTAAACCAATGTCAAGGTGAACAATTCACTCTCTAATATAAGGTCTTGAACTTTTTTCTCTTTTTATATTATATAAATGTATGAGTAAAAATCCGGTCGTTCATTTTGAAATGCCTGCCAAAGATAAAAAGCGAGTTGCACAGTTTTATTCCCAAGCATTTGGCTGGAATATGCAGCAATTTGGAGAAGAGATGGATAATTATTTAGTAGCCCAAACAACAGAAACAGATGACAAGGGAATTGTTCAAACACCTGGGACAATCAATGGCGGTTTTTTTGAATATAAAAATGAAGAAGGACTAAACACCCCTCACCTTGTAATCTCTGTAGAAAATTTGGATCAAAGTATAGAGAATATTAAATCAGCTGGAGGTCAAATTTTTGGAGAGATAATGGATATCCCCAACATTGGTAAATATACTTCATTTAGAGATAGTGAGGGTAATCTAGTTGGTATGCTACAATCGCGAATGCCTTCAAGTAATAACTAGTTAGATATCTTCTTTTTATTCCTTACTTATTAAATTTTTTCGTATGTTCTAAAAATCTGACTTATAGTATAATATTGCCGATGGAAAGAATTAGAATACATTCCAAACAAAAGGATGCTATAGAAGTATTTCCTTCCAACTTTATTGATCCAAGGTATTTTGCTGACGAAAATGATTGGATTGCTCTACAAGGTGGAAAACCAATAATCAGGCATAAAAAGGGAGAACTATATACTATTGTTCATAATTATCAGAACAGGCATGGCGGAACAGGAGCAGTTGTGCCCACATTTAATCCGAAATCTTATGGTACTATACGATTACTGATAAATAATCATACAATTGAAGTACCAATTGCCCTCGTATGGAAATTTCATGGTCTACCCTGCGAATTAAGAAGTCAAACACCTTATTCCAGAATTAAGATTTAATCAAAATATCTATAATTTTAATTACTTCCCTTACAATCTGAATTAACAGAGTCAATCTTCTTCTGATTCTACATCTAAATCAGCACTTAAAGTATTTGCCTTATATCTAGTAAGTATTTATTTTAAAAAAATTTATATAATTATCCTGTCAATTATATTTTTGATAATTTCTCTAAGTAAGCTTTTAGGAAATATTTTTCCAAAAGAAATTCTAATTGTCCCTTTTGATAATCCAAAACCTGAAAGTTTTCCTTTGAATAATTCAATCTCTTCTTCCCCACATATGTAGATTAAACCCTAAAAAGGCTTCCAGTGATATTTCGGGGTTGGCATTCCTGACCACCTCAGCCTTAGGAATAACTGGTATTACGATCTTTCTTATTTTTCAAGCTCAATCTTTTTATCAAGATCCATCTTGCCGAGGTAGTCATCTATTATACTTATAAAATTAAGATCATGCAGTCATCTCATCTTTTAAAGATGAAGCGAGCTTATCCAGAGATGTTGACCATCCTTCCTCCATTCCACTTTCTTTCATACCGTTATATTGAGATTCAGTCTGTGGCGTATAAATGATCGAAAGTTTTGTGTGATTCTCATCAACTTTTTCAAATCTTACTTCAACATCCATCTCATCGGGCATATTTTCATCTTGACCGACATCAGTTGGGGATATTTTATTCCCCAAATCATCAGAAAAATAATCTGATACAACTATCTTCTCCATAGGAATAATCTCTTTAAAAACACCAGCACTGTACATATCTTTATCCCACTCTGATCCTTCAGGACCGTGCATACAGTAAATATATTTTCCCCCTACTTTGAAATCAACCGAAGCGAAGGGAGCTGTAAAATCTTTCGGACCCCACCATTTTTTAATCATTTCAGGATTGGTCCATGCTTGCCAAACTTTTTCAACAGGAGCTTCGAATATTCTTTCAATAACTATTTGCTGCATTATTTATTCACCCCCTTACTTTTGTTCGACATAATTTACTAACTGATCTAATTCATTTATAGCAGAAGGATTGATCTGATAAATTCTCATTTCAGCTCTCTTTTCCATATTTACTAATTTGGATTCTCTTAAAATTTTTAAATACTGGGAAATAGCAGAAGGTGTTATATCAAATTTATCTGAGATATCGCGAGCAGAGAGTTTCCCTCTTTGGGCTAGGAGTTCAACTATATTTCTTCGAGTCGGATCAGCAAGTACTGAAAAAGCATCCATAAAAATATATTAAAGCATACACTTATTTAAGTCGAGACTTAAATTATAAAAATGAAAATGATTATTTCGAGATTAAATTTAATTCAAAGTCACTCACTCTAACACTCAAATTTCTAAGGAAAAAGATAACGTTGAGGATCCAATAACTCCTACTGGAAAAATAATTCTACTAGAATTTCTTATTTTACTATCTTAGAAGAATTAATTCGCGATCTTAGAACTCTTACTTTAGAAAGTATTTTTTGACCAACTACTTCTCTTACTCCATGAACTAGTCTTCCCTTTTTATTAATATAAACAGGAAAGACTGTTGTATCTGCTGCTGAGATATGGTCAGCTCCACTAGTAATATCTGCTTGATTATTAAGATTCTCTCCCCCCACCACCCTCATCTTATCTCTTTAAATTTTTCTTTCTGATTAATGTTCAATTTCCCTTTTTTCATTTAAATACACCTAATGAATCTCACACACTGGTTTTTTTCAACCTTATAACTGCTTAAAGCAGATCTTCAAGATAAGAATTTAACAGCTCCGAGAGTTTTTGAGGATTATCTCGAAATTATTCTTCTGCTTTTTCTATTTTAGAAGAGATATTTATCATCTCTTCTACTAAAGTATTATCTACTTCATCCGCCTTATTTTTATGTTCCTCTAAATCTTGTTTAAGCGCCTCCCCAGAATGATTAGAGAGTTCTCCCCAAATCTCATTTATATCATCCACAGATACATGTGCGATGTGAGTTCATCTTCTTTATCTAATCGTTTAATATTAATAGCCTTTTGTAAAACCTAATCCAATCAATAGTAACGAATAAGTATGCTGTTTTTATTAAATACTGCCTTGAATTCTTTTAAAGTTAAGATAAAATAACCTCATGTCAAGCCCGGATACTAGGCCAAATGGTTATCCTTCTGAATATTCAAGATTTATTCCTTCTCTTGGAGACAATCCTTCAAAAGACAAACTCTTACATGATGGAATTACGGGATCATTTTGTATATTATTTGCTGATACGTTAGGTATGAGACCTCTATTACCGGTTGAAAGATCAAACTTTAATAATCTTATAGCACAAGCAGGAAGAAGAAGGCCAAACAGAGATGATGAGAACTTTAGGTCTAGTTTTTTTGTAAGCGCAATATGGTTTAGTGCAGCAACCAGAGCACTCAGGATGGAAAGTTTTCAAAGACTATTGGACATGCATACCGATGGAGAACAAGTCTGGACTAAGGTAGTTTTAGGTACTGCTGACATCCCCAGGATGATAAAAAATTCTGACATATACAACCCGGTAGATGTTAAGAAAAAAATGGAAAATCTAGCAGAATTTGCTAGTAATACGTGGCACGAACGATATGAACCGGATTACACTCCAGAGGCACAAATAATGAGAGCACGAGCCATACTTCCTGTTTGGTGGGATAATACTTCCACCTCAATGAGTGGACTTTGCGATCATGAAGTCAGATTTGACGTATCACTCTCTTCAGCAAAAAGATTTAATGAATCTATCAGAAATTTTGCTTCGATGATACTTCACAAATAAACTTAATTTTAAATATGAGAATCTTCGATTAAATTCCAAATATTCTCCCCATATAATTCTCCTTTTTTAAGAAGAAAGCGAGCATCTTTTGTTGTATCTGCAGTAGCAGCCAAATAAAGAAGACTTGATCTACCATTTACCTTTCTTCTCACCCATCCTACATACAAAACTTTTTTTAATTTAGGATAAGCAAATTCTATCTTTTTTTTGACTAAATTAGCTGATATTAAATAAGGAATCCTTCTTGGAATCCAAGGCCGAACGATTATTCTTACTTTTTTTTTCATACATTAAGCAGCTTGATCTAGACCAAATAAAGATTTATCTATCTGAGTCAGAACTGAACTGATAAAATCTTTTACTTTTACTTGATCTGATGAAGGAAAATTATCATTTGATTCTGGCTCAAGAGCAAGATGGAGAGTAGTCTCAATAGTATGTTTTTGCTGCATAAGCTTTGCATCCTTCTGATACTCACTATGTATTTGCTCCTTCAGAGTTTGCTGAATAACAATCCCGGAAGTATCTGTTCGATCAATCCGTTCATTTGTCCCGAGCTCTACTTGTTTTTTCCCCATTTCCGAAACTCTCTCTAATTCTTGCCTTTCAGAAGATATTTCCTTCTCAACTTGATTTTTTACAATCGTATCTTCCGTTTGTAGATAATTTTCTGTTAATTCCTCTTTAACCTTATCTTTTTCTGAAGCTAAATTTTCAGCCTCTTTTTTTATATCTATATCATCTCGGGGAGAATCTTTTTGAAAGCTGCCTCTCCTTTGAAAATCGATATCTGTTACTGCCTCTCCATAAGTTTGGTTCCCATAAGATATATCTTGATTTTGAGCAACCACTGATAAATCCGGTCGCTGATAAGAAATATTCTCAGAATCACTAGACTGTTTTAACTCTTTAGTACGTTGTTGAAAAACAATAACGTTATCTTCTCTTCCAATATCATGATCTGCTGAATCTCTCTCTTTATCTTTTACCGTTACTTTTGATCTGTCAACTAAAGGTTTGTGCATATCTGTTATGCTTTGTTTTTCCTTAGTTTGAAAATTAAACCGATAAGAGTTTGAATCTTTGAGACCTCTCAGATGACTATCTACTCTAGAAAATCTTCTTGTCATTTTATCTTTTTCCATTCCTTGGGAGAACAAAGCATCATCTTGAAGAAGGCTTGATTCAGCTTTAGGATAGCTGAAATTTGTAGTCTTAGGTTTTTGCCTTTCAGATTTTGAAGGAAGATTAACACTTAAATTTATAGTATGAGTTCTTTGAGATGACATAGTATTTACTCCACTCTCATCAGCTTCTTTGAAAGCTTGCCTTAGTCTCCGACCGATAACGATTGACTTTAAATCTATCTTTTCATAAAAAAACTGAAACTTTTTTTCTTTCATTTGCAAATCACCTTTCTCAAAAGTATGAGATCTGTCAACTTGGTTTACCGTGTGTGTTTTTCCATTTAATACAACATGCGATCTATCTTCTGACTTAGGAGAAAATCCTAATTTACTAAACCCTTTATTCTTGAAATTTGCTCTTTTATCTTTTGAGCGTAATTTTATACCGGTTTGTTTAAAATCAGATTTTATAGCTTCTCTGAAAAGATTTTTTTGAACAGAGTCTTTTACAAAAGAACTATCTTTTGTAACCACAGAGTGAAAATTCCTCCGAGAGATAGCAAATGATAATGGACCAACTCGTTTATTAATCGATTGAGGCGGATAAAAAGGTCTATCTTTTAACAAGAGAAAAGGTAAAATTGGCTTTTTTAAAACAGGTTTTGCATCCTCTCCTCTTTTAAAATTTTGCATTAAGAATATATATGCATCACCTAGCTTAAAAGGGCATGATTTCTGCGTCGCTTTAAGAACCCATTCTCCAGCGATAGGATCAAAGACAGATTCTAAAGATATAAATGTTCCTTTGAGATTATTATTGGTATTTAATTTATCATTATCTTTTTGTTTTAGAGGACTTATATCTTGTCCATCAATCAAAGCTTCATCTCGTAAATTTGAGACATAAATTCCTACTTTATTCAAACTTTGAGCTAGATTAATAATTTGTGACTCTTTAGCAGTCAGATTTCTATCTTTTGCAATAGCTTTCAAGGAGAGAGCCATTGCAACAATACTTAAAGCATCTTCCGTACTAACTCCTCCCAACTCTCCTCCCTGAGTTGAAAAAAACTTAAATTCTTCCTGATCTTTTGCAGAACTTTGATTTGCTGATTGACCTTCAATATTTTCTGGTTTCCCCTTGGCAATGATTATGTTATTCAAAGACAAACCATCTAATCCCTGGATCTTTTCTAGACTTGTATTAAGACTTTCCTGAAGTTGATCAGAAGTTAGGAAAACCTCTCTTTGTGCAAGAAGAATTCTGGCAGCATCACCTGTATCTAAATTATTCTCCTTTGCAAACCTGGAAAGACTTTGCTCCAATACGCTATCTTCATAGCTGTTTATTAAAACCTCTCCAACATTTGTGCTCTCTGCAGAAAGATGAGAGGTATCTCCTCCTACTGCTCTTACTCCTTTTAAGGCTAAATCATATGATATTTCACTACCATCTTCAGCAATAATAGGGCGAGAATTATTTTCATTAATCAAAATTAAAGAGCGAGATGCTTCAAGAGTAAGCTGCTGTCTATCTGTTATCTCTGATATGCTCTCTAAAGGACTCCACTCTATCTTCTCATTGTGATATACATTCATAGCAATATCTGATCCTATTTTTCCAGGTTGTTCTACTACTAAATTTAATAAGCTTGTATTTCTCTCTTCGGTCTTTTTATGCTCTTCCAATATTCCACTCGATTCTCTTTCTTTCCTTATTTTTTCAAATACACTTTGAGTATTCAGCTCTGTATTAGAATAGGCTTCTAAGTTAAATTTTTCCGGATCAAGTATGTCAAGAAAAGATGTAACTTGACTGCTCAATCCATTCTCCTCTGTCGGAGAAGATCTATGGACAGCTCCTGTAATAGGTTTATATTTAGCAGATATTCCACTTATACTCTCGAGATTGACAGCCATAAATTTTAAAAAACGATCTTTTGATTCTTTTGCAACTCTCCGGCAATAATCATTTCAGCCAGCTTGTTTTCAATATTGTCTTGTATAAAGCGAAGAAGTTCACGAGCTCCATACCGAGGATCATAACTTAAGCTAGCCATCTGTTTGATTGCATCAGAAGATACCGAAAACTCAATATCGCGCTTTGATAACTCCTCTTTTAATTTCTCAATCTCGATTAAAGCTATCTCTTCTAAAACAGGCGGTTCAAGAGCATTAAATAAAATAATACCATCAAATCTATTAATAAATTCGAGCCGGAAAAAATCTTGCAAAATATCTTTTATCTCTTTTTCTATCTCCTGTGTGTCCTTTCCTTCTTCAATGAGATCTAAGATATCGTCCAATCCCGCATTGCTGGTTGCCACAATGATTGTATTTCTAAAATCAACCATTTTCCCCTGACCATCAGTTAATCTACCATCATCCAATACCTGAAGAAATATATCAAACACTCTTGGATGGGCCTTTTCTAACTCATCTAAAAGGACAAGATTATACGGCTTATCTTTTATCGGATTTGTCAGTTGTCCACCCTCTTCAAAGCCAACATATCCGGGAGGGGCTCCGATTAATCGTTGAACATTGTGTGCTTCCGCGAACTCTGACATATCTAATCTCACTAGATTTTCTTCATCCCCATAGACAAATTGAGCGATAGCTTTAGCCAGTTCAGTTTTACCAACGCCTGATGGCCCGATAAAAAGAAATGAACCAATTGGTTTATTCTTTTTGGAAAAACCTAGGCGGGAACGTTGAATCACTTTAACCACACTGTCAATTACTCTATCCTGACCTTTAACCCGACTTCTCAGCCGGTCTTTAAGTGTCGTCAAATCTTTTTTATCCAACTCGGTAAAATCAGAAATAGGAATACTAGTCTTTTGGGAAATAATTTCATCAATTATACTTTTACTTAAATTATTCTTTCCTTGGGATCTGACTAAACTCACTGATTCTTCTATAAGTGAAAGTCCTTTTTCAGGAAAAGCAAGATTTACAACATATCTTTTTGAAAGACTGTAAACTTCATCAATAAAATCTTGGTCCCAAGTTATTTTGTATTCTTCCTTTAATTTCTGCAAAAAGATTAGCATGAGCTGTTTAACCTCTTCTTGCGTAACTTCTTTAAGTCTTATTACTTCAAATTTAGAGGCTATCTCCGGATAATTAGTCGAAAATTTAATAAACGAATTATCGTTTGAAGTGGCAACTATCTGTTCGTTCTCTAGTAGATTGTGTAGTTGGTCTGGTTCAAAAAGAGAGATCTCATCTAAAAAAAATATCGTTCTTTGTCCATTCACAATTGATCTTAAAGTAATAATTCGATCATAAGGTATACCTCCTGGAAAAAGTTGAAATGATAAAATTTTGTCTAATTTTTCCAGGATAGTTTGAATGATGCTTGTTTTACCAATCCCATCAGGGCCTATGATAATTAAGCTTTTTTTAGGGTTTGTATGAATTAATCGCAAAATTTGATCTTGATCTTCTTCCCTTCCTACAAAAAAAGATTTTGACTTTTGAAGTTTTATTTTATGTAAATTATTAAGAACTATCTCACGCAGGACGTCTTTATATATTGTCTCAAATCCCAGTCTTTCCAACATCTTCAACGATGCAAGAAGGACTACAAATTCATTATCCGAAGATACAGCTAGAAGCTCACTTTGGAGTGAAAGTGTATTATAAAAACCTTCTGAGGGCTCAATATTTCTTTCTAAGCTAGTTTTTATATAATCATTCTCATTTTCTTTATCAAAAATTCCTCTTAATTCTTTTTTTATTTTTTCCGTAGAAGACAACAAAGAAGTAAGATTTGAATCCGTTAGAAGAGAATAAATAAAATAGCTGTATAGCTCCCTCTCGCTTTGGATGTGATCTCGATTTGCTTGTTGGATTAGCAGAGTAATATCCATAATATACAAACTTTAGAAAGAGGAATCTCTGGTTCTAGTTTAACATATTAATGATTAAATTATATCCAAAAGGTCGAAAAGATTTTGAGCCTTTCTTAAGGTTTAAACCTCAATCAAACCATATCTAAAACTAATCCCCCCCAGGTAAAATTTTTCGCTCCTAGACCCTCTCCATTCAGAGGATTAAACCTCTCTCTAAACCCAGATATTTGAAGCATATTTTGCGATGATTTTTTTATCTTCTCAGCCTCTTTGTCAAAACCATAGTTTCTAAGTCCTTTATACACAAACCAATTAGAAGCCATCCAAGCAGGACCACGCCAGAAATCGTTTGGATCAAAAGACGATTCCTCTAATGATACAGTTGGAAGAGGATATTTAGCCCAAAATTTAACATCTACGCAAAGATTATTTTGAACAAGCTTTGAAGCCTCTTTAGGGGTTAAAATTTTAGCAAACAGCGGAGAAAATATACTCCATGTTTTAACTTTGATCTTTTTATTATCATCTCCATAAATTGACCAAAAGATTCCATCTTCCAACATTAATCTTCTCATTGCCCAAGAAATCTTATCTGCTTCATTTTTAAAAAAAGAAGCATCTGTTGGATGATTAAGTTTTTTTGCAATTTTTGCTAGAATATCTAAGTTTTCTATCATTATTGAATTAAAAGGAACATCCTTAACCCAAAAAAAATTTTTCATACAAAAAGAAAGATCAAAATTGCACTCGATATTTTGTTTCACCAGCTGTAGCCTTCGTTTGATATTCTCTTCTAAAGTTTGGTTAGGAGAAAGTCCTAACGGTTCGTCAAACCGAGGAGAATTATCTTCTCCCGACTCGTCTGGATTAATAATTCCCAACAAATGGTCCATATTCGGATCACGCTTCTTTAAAAGATATAGATAATAATTATATAAATGAAAGTAGACCCCTTCTAAAAAATCCTTATCTCCATCTTTTTCAAAAATCTGCCAGACAGCGTAAGCAATCATTGGAGGCTGAGTGATAGTACTTGTTCCTTTTTTACCCCAATTTATCTTTAAAAACTTTGAGTGAGTTAGATTCCTCCAATAGATTATATGGGGAATCATTCCATCCTCAAATTGATTAGATACTAAGGAGAGGATCTCTTTTTTTGCATCAGTTAAATTAAAGTAAGATAGGACGATTGCATGAAAGCATGAATCCCATAGCCATTGATATGGATATGCGCTGGGAGAAGGAACGGTATACTGAAACTTTCCTTTATAGCGCCTATTTTTTAAAAATAAATCTTTTATTTCAGTACTAAAGTCCATAAAGATTATCTTTCTAGTATAACTTCCATCATATTTATTTTCAGCTCCTTCCCATATTCTTCTAATATAATTTAATTGAAAAGATGAAAAAATTAATCTATCCTATATTAGGAATTTTGATATTTGGGTATATAATTCTTCAAAACTGGGCTTTTATATTATTTAAGATAATCTCTTTAAAAAAAGGCCAAGTCAGAGGAACTATTGTCAGTGGATCTTCTAGTTTAACACCACCTTACAAAAATGGCATATTTATAGGAAGTGTAGCTGATGCATTTTATGGCAGTGTTCAAGTCCAAGCAATAATCGCAAATGGAAAGATTAGTGATGTTCAATTTCTCCAACACCCAAGCGACAGAACTACATCTATTGCCATAAATACTTATGCCATGCCCAACCTTAAGCAGGAAGCAATCCAATCCCAAGGTCCTAATGTCGATATAGTAACAGGAGCAACTCAAACGAGCCAGGCATTTATTCAATCTCTCACGTCAGCTCTAAGCCAAGCGAAATAGACATGAAACAAACACGACTTCTAATGGGAATGCCAATCACAGTTGAGATTGTCGACTCTAAAGCAAACGAAAAATATCTGAATTTAGTCTATGACTACTTCGGATATATAGACCGCAAGTTTAGTACTTATAAAGATGATAGCGAGATATCAAAAATAAATAAAAAAATTTTAAGAGAAGATGAATACAGCCGGGATATGCAGACTATTCTTAAGTTATGCGCACAAACTAAAAAAGAAACAAACGGATACTTTGATATCTTGCACAATGGAATCCTTGATCCTTCAGGGCTTGTTAAGGGATGGTCTATTCATAAGGCAGCTAATTTATTAAAAGAAAATGGATTTAAAAATTTTTATATAGATGCTGGCGGAGATATTGAAGTCTCAGGGAAAAATAAGTTAGGCAATCCTTGGTCAGTAGGAATCAGAAATCCTTTTCAGAAAGATCAGATTGTAAAAGTTATCCTTATCTCAAATAAAGGTGTTGCCACCTCGGGAACATCGATAAGAGGCCAGCATATCTATAATCCTTATAAAAAGGATCAAGATCTTAATAAAATAATCAGCCTTACTATCATCGGGCCCAATGTTTACGAGGCAGATCGTTTTGCTACAGCTGCTTTTGCTATGCAAGAAGAAGGAATCAAGTTTATTGAAAATTTACCAGATTTTGAAGGTTATATGATCGATATAAAAGGAATTGCTACCTATACAAGTAATTTTGAAAAATATATTGCTCAAGATAAACCAGAGAAGTAAAAAATAAATGAAAAAACTTTTTATATCAATATTTGCAGTATTATCCCTTGTTGCATACTCTTTGTTTTATCGTAATCAAACTCCCAAGGTCTCTCCGAACCTTTCCGCAAAAAGTATCCAGACACCAACTAAGACATTGCCTGCACAATCACAGCCAACTCAATCAGCTTCTATAACATCCACCCCTCTTCTTCCTACCACCCCCCTTACCAAAGCTTTATCATCTTTATATAAAGATGGATCATATACAGGAGATACCGTTGATGCTTACTATGGCAACGTACAAGTTCAAATTACAGTGACAAGAGGAAAAATAAGCGATGTCCAATTTTTACAATATCCTAATGATAGATCAACATCTGTCTATATAAACTCTCAAGCAATGCCAGATTTAAAACAAGAAGCAATCCAGGATCAAAATGCTAATGTAGATATAATATCCGGGGCTACCTTTACCAGCCAGGCGTTTGTTCAGTCTTTAATATCTGCTATTGATAAAGCAAAAGGATAAACCTCATCGAAAATTTTAATTTAAGAGATAATCACTGACAGATTGAATCTAAAAAATATATCAAGACAGATTTTTTTCGGTATTGGGCATAAATTTAGGAATAGTAATAGTAAAGGCACTGCCTCGACCGGTCTCAGACTCAACAGTTATCTTTCCGTGATGTATGTCAACTATTTTCTTTACAATAGAAAGTCCAAGGCCATGACCGCTTTTTGATCTAGATGAGTCAGCAACAAAGAATCTGTCAAAAATCCTTTCTTGATCTTGTTTGGAGATCCCTATCCCTGTATCTAAAATCATAATTTTAGATAAATTGGAGTCAGCACTGAGTTTTACTGTAATCTGACCATTTGGAGATGTATATTTGAAAGCGTTGTCCAATAAATTAGTTAACATTCTCCTCAGAAGAGATGCATTACCAAATACAACTACGCTGATTAGTGCAGGATGAAATGATAACTTGATTTTTTTTGTCTTAGCAAGGGGCTTAAAAGATCCGATTCTTTCGATAACAAGATCAGTTAAATCTACCTCAGAGAATAAGATATTTTGTCCTTCACTTTGATCTTTTGAGAAAAACATCAGACTCTCAGTCAGATCAACTAACCTATCAATCTCTTCTTTACTACTTTTAAGCAGATTTATATACTGATTTACTGTCTGTCTTTTTTTTAATCCAAGTTCAATCTCTCCTTTTAAGATTGTCAGCGGAGTCTTTAAATCATGCGATGCATCAGCAAAGAATTGCTGCTCTTTATTATGAGCTGTTTTTACTGGTTGGAGTGTTTTTCCGGTCAGAATCCAAGATATCACAGGAATAAAAAAAAGAAGTGTAGTATCTGCCATAAGTAATACCGTGCGTAGTTCATCCATTACTACATCGCTGAACGGTTCTTTGGATGAATCAGAGGTTTCGAAAAATAAACTCTTAGGTCTTATTTCAAAGCGACTGACAGCTTGGTCACCAAAAAAAGTATTCATCCATGCGTAGACACCAAAACTTAAGCTCCAAAAAAAGATTAAAAAAATAAATGAGTATAATACAGTAAGTTTTATTTGAGCCTGATCCATCATAGCTTAATCTTCTTTCAAAACATATCCAAATCCTCTCACCGTATGAATAAGTTCTTTGGAAGAAGGTTTTACCTTAAGTTTTTTACGAAGATATTTGATATATGTTTCCACGATATTAGAAACTCCTTGGTATTGATAACTCCAAACATGCCCCAAGATTTGATCCTTTGACAAAACCTTATTTTTATTTTTCATTAAATACTCAAGCAAAGCATACTCTCTTGCCGTAAACCAAATAATTCTATTATCTCTTATAGCGTTTTTCGTCTCCTGATTTAAAGTAAGATTACCAATTTTCAAAATGGCTGGGTCTTCCTTTTTTTCTCTTCTTAAGATAGCTTTAATTCTTGATACGATCTCTTCAACTGAAAAAGGTTTAGTCACGTAATCATCAGCTCCAGATTCAAAAAGAGCAACCTTATTATCTATATTGTTTTTTGCTGTCAAAATAATTATTGGTATTTGAATATTTTTCTGACGGATTTTTTTGCAGACCGTTAGACCATCGATCTTTGGCAGCATTAGATCAAGAATTATCAGATCATAGGAACCGAACTCAGCCTTATCTAATCCATCTGCTCCATCGTATGACAAATCAACATTAAATAGATCTTGCTGCAGTCCATGTCTTAGCAAACCTGCTATTTTTAATTCATCTTCCACAACCAATATCTTCACATTTGTATTATATGAAAAAAGGATGAGAATAAGATGAAAAATTAAGGTGAAGGCGTGGCATCAGGAGTTAAAATTGCTGTAGGAGAAGGGATAGGAGTGGAGGTTGGAGTCTCAGTAGGACCTGAAGTCGGTGCCTGAGTAGGAGCTGGAGTTGAAGAGCTTCCAGAAAATGTCACAGAGGGTGTGGCATAATAAGGCGCTGTAACTGAAAAATTATGAGTTGTATCCTGAATCGTAAATGAATATGTGCCCGAATTTAAGGCACCAACTGAAAATGTCAGTTTGCCATTGGTGGTGGATAGCGATAGCGGAAGTGAATCACCATTAACTAAAAGTCCTGATCCTCCTGAGCTTTGTCTAATATCCAGAGTATCTGATACTCCCGTTAAACTATTATTACAATCAAGAAGTTCCACAGTAACCGTCCCCGTACTTCCTACATCAATTGATCCAGAAGGATCATAAACCTCGGAATTATCAGCTGTGGGAACACCAATATTTGTACAAGAAGGTGTATTGTTAGATGTACTGCTGGATCCTAAAGAGGTAAAAGTAATCGTACCCAAAGCTGGAATAGTATAACTATGTCCCCCGCTTGTAACATTTACATTAACAGATTCTGCCACAGAACTGTATGAAGTCGCTGTAAATGAGACATCCCCTGAAGAATTAGTAGGTGCAGACGATGGATAAAAGTTCACTGCATTGTCTGCCGTTGAGAGTGAGACATTAAGTCCTCCCAGCCCCCCGCCACTGATATTCTTTAATGAAACATTCACGCTTGCTTTAGAAGAATTATCCGCTGGAGGTGAGTTTCCATTAAGTGATGAATGAGAGATATCAATTCCGAAAGTAACTGGAGCTGGAGGAGAAGTTGGAATGGAAGGGACATAATTTGAGCTATCATTTACTGCGTTGTCACTAGTATTTGCGGAGTTATCAGTCGAGGTGCCTAAAACATCTGTTGAAGCAGGATCAGGTGTAGTCGTCATACTGGGAGTCTGAGAAATAGAATCTGACAAAGTTCCGCTTGAAGATGATGGTTTTTGAGTAAGAATATCTGGAGGAAATATTTTTGGCTGAGGAGGAGTAGCTAAAATATATAACTTCCTAAATTCTAATGCACCTCCAATTACTAAAGACAATAAAACAAGAGAAAATATTAATACTATGTGACCTTTTAAAAATAAAAATATTTTATTCATCTGTCACCAGAATTCTAATCACTATTATAAAATAAATTAACATTCCATCTTTTAACCTCTATTTTAATCTTTTTCAAAACGATGTAAAGCAATTATAAATTTCTGCTAGCTTATCAGGTGATATACTAAAAGTAAATGAAAATAAAATCTACCTTAGTAATAATTGTCTTAGTTGAGATTTTCATTTTATTCTGGTTGCTTTTGCATAACGTATCTATACCTGTTTTAAATCCTTCAGGAATAATTGCTGTCAAAGAGAGAAACCTTTTTTTAATAATTACCCTTCTTATGCTTCTTGTGGTGATCCCCGTCTTTTCTTTGACGATCTTTATTGTATTTAAATTTAGAGAAGAAAACAAAAATTCAGAATATGCACCTGAATGGGATCATAATAATAAATTGGAACTTTTATGGTGGGCTATTCCTTGTATTATCATCTTCATAATCTCAATTATAGCCTGGCAAAGTACTCACGATCTCGACCCTTATAAACCTTTAGCCTCTTCTACCCCTCCTATTACAATTCAGGTTGTATCTCTTGATTGGAAATGGTTATTTATCTATCCAAAACAAAATATAGCTGTAGTAAATTTTATAGAAATTCCTCAAAAAACACCGATTAATTTTTATATAACCTCAGCAACAGTTATGAATTCATTTTGGATTCCTAGCTTGGGGAGTCAGATCTATGCCATGCCGGGAATGTCAACTCAAGTCCATCTTGCGGCTTCAAAAAAAGGAACATTTTACGGATCTGCTGCAAATATTACCGGAAAAGGATTTTCGGGAATGCATTTTAATGTCAAAGCTGTAAGCCGTAATGATTTTAATGACTGGGTCAAAGATGTCCAGAATTCACCGCAAAAACTAAGCCAAAGTACATATCAAAAGCTAAGTATCCAAAGTCAAAATGATCCAGTCAGTTTTTACTCGTTAGTTGATCAAAATTTGTATAATGAAATAGTAATGAAATTTTTAGTTCCCTCAAAGAAACCTTCTGATTTTGAGAAGAAGGATAATTCTATGGGAAGTGGAATAATGAAATAAATCTATGAATTTTTTTCTTGGAAAATTATCACTTAGCGCATTTCCTCAAAATCCGATAACCATATCCGCAGCATTATCGATGGTCTTTGCCACTTTAGTAGCGTTTTTTATACTCACTTATTTTAAAAAATGGAGATGGCTCTGGGATGAATGGCTAACAACCGTAGATCATAAAAAAATAGGGGTTATGTATGGAATCGTTGCCACACTCATGCTTCTTCGCGGATTTGTTGATGTCATCATGATGAGACTCCAACAAGCGACCTCCGCAGGAGCATCAACGGGAATTATGTCTTCCAATATGTTCCAACAAGTATTCTCAGCTCATGGAACAATTATGATCTTTTTTGTAGCTATGGGATTTATGTTTGCCTTGATAAACTTAATTGTCCCTCTTCAAATTGGTTCCCGCGATGTGGCATTTCCAGTCCTCAATGCTGCAAGCTTTTGGCTTTTTGCTGCCGGAATGATGCTTATGAATTTTTCACTTATTGTAGGTGAATTCTCCGCTGCCGGATGGCTTGCATATCCTCCTTTATCCGAGATCAAGTTTAGTCCAGGAGTTGGAGTTGACTATTGGATCTGGACGCTACAAATAGCAGGGATTGGAAGTCTTCTTTCAGGGATAAATTTTTTAGTCACAATCATTAAGATGCGTGCACCGGGGATGAGTTTAATGAAGATGCCCGTATTTGTATGGAGCGTACTTGGAGCGTTATCTTTGATTATTTTTGCATTTCCAATTTTAACTGCTACTTTAGCTCTTCTCTTTTTAGATCGAAGCCTCGGAATGCATTTTTTTACTGCTGGAGGCGGCGGAGATGCAATGATGTATGTAAATTTAATTTGGGCTTGGGGACATCCAGAAGTATACATCTTAGTTCTTCCCGCATTTGGGATATTTTCAGAGATTGTCCCTGTTTTTTCTCGAAAGAGATTGTTTGGCTATACCTCTATGGTCTGGGCAATCTGGATAATTGTTCTTTTATCTTTTACTGTATGGCTGCATCATTTCTTTACAATGGGAGCGGGAGCTGATGTTAATGCCTTTTTTGGAATCATGACTATGTTTATAGCTATTCCCACCGGGGTAAAAATATTTAACTGGATTTTCACTATGTATCGAGGAAAAATTACCCTTTCATCTCCTATGATCTGGTTTTTGGGATTTGTGTTCCTTTTTACTATGGGAGGAATGACAGGAGTACTTATGGCTGAACCTCCAGTTGATTTTCAAATACACAACAGTCTGTTTTTAGTTGCCCATTTCCATACCATGATTATAAGTGGAGTATTATTTGGATTTTTTGCCGGAATCACTTACTGGTTTCCAAAAGTATTTGGCTTTACGCTTAATGAACGACTTGGCAAATACGCTGCCTGGTGTTGGATATTCGGATTTGTACTCGCTTTCGGACCGCTTTATATACTAGGACTTATGGGAGCCACAAGAAGACTAGATCATTACCCGGCCTCAACAGGATGGCAGCCTTTATTTATAGTCGCTGCCATAGGGGCAGCAATAATTGGTGTTGGCATCTTATTGCAGATCCTACAATTTATTGTCAGCTTCATCCAAAGGAATGAGCATAAAGATACAACCGGAGATCCATGGAATGG
>DAIDIY010000038.1 GCA_027451625.1 Candidatus Daviesbacteria bacterium
TAGAAATCCATCAAACCATCAACTATTACAACAAAAAAAGAATACACATAACCTTAAAGATGAGTCCTGAAGAATTTAAAAGGCGGTTAAGAAGAAATTAACAGTACAGAATCATTGTACCCTAAAGCGTATACTTGACACTTTGTATTACAATAAAATTTTAAACTTATGGGTAAAATAATGTATACCTTTATATATTAAAATAATAACAGCGATAACAGACAGAAAAGACAAAATTAAAAATAGGGCTGTTACAACCTTTAATTCATCCTTAAAAGACCAGATTGATAAAAATGAGTTTGATTACCTTTTTATCTTCTTCCTACTCTATTTATCTCTTCTAGCTTAGACTTTAAATAATTAGCAAACTGAGGTTTAAGAGGTCTAACTAGTCCTGGAAGAACCCCAAGAGATATAATCTTTTTATCTAAATCGATCAGCCTTAATTCTGTGAACTTTCCTACTCCTAAAAGCAAATTACAAGACTCGTCTTGAAACCCAAAACGAAAACCTTCGGAAGTCTTTACTATCTGAATAATTCTAAGTCTCATTGCTTTTTCATAAGTTTCGATTATTAATTTAGGATCATAAATTGGCGGCTTGTATTCCACTGGTTCTTCATTCCTATTTGCTCTTTCTAGATTCTCTGCAGATGTATTGTAATAACTCATAAGATCTGGAGGAATTTGAAAACTCATTCCAGATAATTCTTCAGTAAACCTGCCCGTTTTTCTATCGACATTTGTATATTTAGGAGTTCCATCTGTATTCTCACCCAATCCGAAACTTTCCTGCATCCAAATATGCGCTCCATCTTCTCCCAATTGAATCTGTACTATTCCTCTCTCAATGTTTCTAGATCCTAGCTCTAACTCTTTATCAATCATTACTGCTTCTATACTTGCCCTTTCTCTTTCTGCATTCCTTTTTCTCTCCTCTCTTGCTCTTATAGTTTCCAATACATCTCTTTGTCTTTGTTTTTGTCTGTCTTGCCTTTGAGCTGCAGTCATAAACGGATACATAACTTCTTGATTAGGCTGTACTATCTTTGATTGAGCCGGTTTTTCCTTCGATTTATCTTTCAACTTCAGTTCGTAATAATAACTAGGCTTAGATGCTGTGGTATCTTTTCTAATAACTACTTCTAACAAATTATATAAGCTTTCTTTCCCAACAGCTAATTGATTTAAAGTAGGTATAAGCTGATCTATTTGTTTACTTTTTTTAGGATGGTACTGACTTTTCAGTTGTTCAATTGCCAAATCTTGTTCAATTCCGTTATTTAATAATCTATTTAATTCATCTCTAAAAGCTACAAGCTGATTCCCTGCGAATCTTGTCACTTCATGCAATGAAGGAGAATTATTAAGTTTATATTCCGGGGCTGTCATATTATGCCAAAATATACTCCTCTCTTACAAAAAAAGCAATAATTTGAAAACTTTCATTAGAGAAGGATGTATCCTCATGTTACCTGTGGCAAATTACCAGGATTGGTGTATGAATTTTGCAGTAGATTTTCACATCGGAAAATATTTGAATCTCCTTACCAATACTTACTAATCCCCTTAAGGATGGTACTATTATCTTAAGTATACACCCAAATTTTATATTTAAGTACTAATTTGAGTATTAAAAATACGAGGCAAAGAATGACTCATCATTATACCCGAAGAAGCAGAGTGTACAGCTTTCATATTAACTCTATTCTGAAATACAATTCCCCAGGGGAGCGGGGTATCTAAGCGCCTAATAGCTGTCAAATAACCATTATCCCCAACAACGAATGAACGTCCGCCTGCCTGGAATTCCAATCGTCTAGGAACATCTAAGTAATACTGGTTCACGTCATGGCTATTAAATTCTACAGTATTACTCTCTTTATCTACGGTCACTCCGGGATATGCATAGAATACATTTGACGATTTATTTTGTGGATTAAGATTTCTATTCAAGGCCCGATAATAGTCAAAATGTTCTTCTTTAGGCATACCTTCTGCATAAAAAGCACTATTTAACTCTCCATTCCGATAAAGCGCAGCACCGATGATAAGATCTCCTTGGCGGAACCTCTTCGAGAACTCCACTTTATTAAATTCATCTAAAGGAGCACTTTCCCCAAGAGGTCTTTTTGGAACTATATAGTCTATCGATTCCTTTGTGAATGGATTATAAAATCTGGTTCTTATAGTTTCAGCACTCCTAGAGTGAGGAGGTACTTTCTCTGCATAGCGAACTATAATTAAGTTTGGTGCGGCTCTCAAAAGGGAAAATTCAGCTCCAGAGACTTCCAAATCAGTTCTCTTCAAAGAAGGGTCTAAACTTACGTGCAAAGGTCTTGTTAAATTCCAGCTTCGACGCTGCGTAGGATAAGGCAGTATCTCTTCCAGCTCACCAAAAAGATGTCTTATCGCTACTAACCTTTGATCTTGTTTTGGTACTCCTTTTGGTGGCTCTTGATCGATTCTAGTCATATACCTGAGAATTATATCAAATATTATAGGATAAATCAAAATTAAGGCAGTGAATTAATAAATTTAAGCTGCCCTTTTAGGAGGTTTTACTATTACAGAAGGTTTAAGAATTGTGCCCGGTATAAAAAACCCATATTTATCACTTCCCAATGGTCGGCGGATCACAAAGGATCGTCTAGGAGGTAAATTTTCAGAAAGGATTTCTTCTAAAGGAGTAATTTTATCTTTCTTATGACCTACTTCATCACCCATTTTAGACTTTTCCTCTATTTGTCTGATTCTGTCTCTCTCTCTCATTTTTCTGATAATATGCAATTTTTAACAAATTGTCAAAGAGGTGTGCAGGCCAGCTAGATAACGTACAGTTGTTCTCCTTTCTGTTGTTGCTGGTAATTTCTAACATATTTGGCTGGTGTTTGGTAGTGGATAGCTTTATGGTATCTGTGGTTGTTGTATTTATCATTAAAGATTTCACATCTTCTGTTAATCTCATCTAAATCATCTATCAGGTCTTCTTGGTAGTTAAAATATTCATATTCTACTGTCTGGATTAATCTCTCAGCCCTTCCATTCATTTTAGGGGTATGGGGATGATTAAAGTAATGGGTAACCTTGAGTTTCTCACAAGCTTTATGAAAATTTAAAAGATACTCTGATCCATTATCTGTATTTACAGAGGTTATGGTAAAAGGGAAGTAATCGATAACTTTGGTCAAAAAGTTAGCTGCTGACTCTGATGAACCTGTTTTGTAGGCCCAGATAAACCCATATCTTGATTTACAATCAACAGCTACAAACAGATAAAATCTTCTACCTAAGATGTATAAATGTTTAGTATCAATCTGGACTAATGATCCTAAATCTTTATCCCTTAAAACAGCCTCAGCTTTAAGCCTTGAGATAGTCCTTCTTTTATGTCTTTTGACATTAACCTTATGTTGACTATTTAGTAAATGGATATGTCTGTTAATTATCTTTTGGATGGTGTTGTAACCTAACTTGATATCATGCAAATCATTTAACTCTGCTTGGATTTCATACTTACTCTTTTCCACATCATCTCCTCTAATCTTAATTACCAGCTCAATCACTTCTTTAGGGGTTGTCATCTCTCTTAGTTTATGCGGAGTTCTACTCTTTAGGTCATCCTCTAAACTTCGTAAGTTCACTGTATCAAATCTATCCTCCCAAAGGTAGAAAGTATCTCTTGAGATATTAAAATGCCTGCAAGTTAAAGAGATATTCTCATTGTGTCATAACCAGAAATCAAACCAAGCTAACCTCTTTAATGCTGCCTTTGATAAATTAGCAGATCGTACAGTTACTAGTGGAAATTTTTTAAAGCTGCGCATGTAGCAGCCATTATATGTGCCGTTCAATCTTTATTAAACTGTACGGTATCTATCGCGGCCTAAACAAGAGGTTCCAACTCACCTCCACTTTATTATCTTTTTAATCTTTAAGAAATTAATAATAGAGTTGAGTTTCATTTCCAACGATTAAAATGCTCCGACTCCTTTTCATAGGCTTCTTTAAATACTAAATATGAATTTTCATCCCAAGGGAGAGGATAAATATAGAAAGACGCAAAAAATTATTTTAATTCCATTCGAACGGATTTTTTAACTTCTTCTACAGCCATGTACTAATTCTACTAAATCGGAAGCTTTGGATAGACTATCGGATCAATTTATTAAGATTGAGTTACACATACCATATAGTTATCAACAAATACAGTTTTCTCAGTTACTCAAGGATTATCTTCTTTTGAAGCGCTGCAGATAAATTTTTACATCTAAACTGAATTCCACAGTTTCAATTCCTATTAGGTTATAGGTTTATGGTAAAATAATCAACTGAAAGACCAACAAAAAAAATTATTCTGTTCTTGATTTTAGTATCAATCACTTATTAGTATTTAAATATGACTGAAACAATAGATTTAAGTCAGCCAGAATTAGGATTAAACGCTCACCGACTCTCAGTTGATCCAAAGACAAATATTGTAGATAAAGTAGTTTTTAATCCTGTTGAACACAATAGAAGAGTAAGATCTAAAGATCACGATCTGTTTGCATTCTTAAAAATCGTTCATGTTATCGGGTTCATTTCAAATCCAAGATGGGGAGTTGAATTTCGCAATATCTTACCTGACTTTATTGAAGCTAAGGTTGTTGAAAATCATTACATCACATCCGGATATGAGGTTCATATCAAAACTAATTTCATAAAAGGCCAGCCACTATCCTCAATGAGTTCACTTCCCCAACACCAAGCACATCAGCTGGCTATATTCTTAGAGGGATCAGCAAGGATGGTTAGATCATCAAGAGAAGAGCAAGGAATTTTGTGGCTTCCAGATCTCTTAGGAGGAGGAATAAAGCCCCATGATAGATTTAACAACTTTATAATTGAAGATGATACTCAGAAACTAAAATTTGTTGACCTTTATCCGGTAGTTGAATTACCCGCTGGCTTTGATTTTCGGAGATACAGGAAAAACTATACTCATTATTTAACAAAAGCGGCAGAGCATGTAAACAATCCGGAAGTAAATGATGCTGCACGCGAATTAGTGCAAACAATCCTCAAAAGATAGAAAGAAACCAATATAATTGACTTTAATATAATCTTTACTTGATTAAATTTTGATGGAAAGATTACCTTTTCAAAAAAATCTTATATTCAACTTTACTTAAAATATAAAATACCCTATAATAGTATTTACTATGAGTTTTATAGAAGGAATCTATATCCCCCGCCATCAAGTTGAAAGAGTTACGTCAAGGGTCAGAAGAGAGACAGTCGCCGGGGTGATTATTGCAAGTTTTGCTTATAAAGGAATGGCTTCATCTGGTTCTGACATAGAAGCAGCTGTGAGACTAACTAGTTTAAACAATCCAGGAATACCTGAACTTTTAGAAAATGATCGTGTTTTCTGGAATGAAGAAATATGGCCAATCGAACTGCTTAGAAGAAGCAGTCTGAGCACATCTTATTTAGGCACTCAGACAGGAAACGATTTTTTTAAGATGGCTGAGGAGCTATCTAGAAATCCTGGTATTTTAGAAAATGACCGAGGATTTACTCCCCACCCTAAAAGAGATAATTTACCAATAATCAGCGTTCGAGGAGCAACAGTAAGCTATGTACTCGACGGAAATCATAGAACAATCTTAGCTGCTACTAAAAATATCAAATCTATGCGCTGTCTCACGGCATATAGAAAACCTGCTTTTTTTAATTAGTACTTTATTCTCATAAGTTAAACATAAAATAACTTAAGCCACACTCGGATCTACCCTTTCTCTGAGAAATTAAAAGTTACTCCCTCAGCGTTTTCTCAGAATGAACTGATAATATTCCCATCCAATAAGTATGCATAGCATTTTAGCCGGAATACTAGGATTTTTTATGAGCATCACCTCCTTACTGCATGGAGGCAATGGATTAGTTACACATACTAATAATCCAATTCACCCTCAACCGCAGGCTATTATTTCATCAAGCGCATCTCCTTCGGGATATATAAGAGACAGCGGAGATGATAGAAGGAGAAATATCCCTGCTGGAGAGAGACCGTTCTTTGGTACGATAAAAAGTATTAACAGCTCGACTCTAATAATACAGTCTCAATTTAGAGGTCGAGAAAATCCTCAGATTACTCCTAGAGTTGCTCAGACCTTAACTATAAATTTAGACACCAACACGCAATATGTGGGAGGAACTCAATCATATCTTCGGACAAATATTAGAGTTGCAGGAATAGGAAAAATAAACAATGACGGCAGTATAACTGCATCGCAAATAAGGATTAATCCTACCTTACCATCACCACGAGCGTTTAGATCAACAAATAGCGCCGACAAAACTCGGGATAATAATTATTAATTTATGAATTTATTCTAACTGTGTACCAGTACCCAAAAAATCAAAATATTAAAGATTATTTACTATATTTTAGATCTTCTATATCTTATAAAAATTTATAAACAGATTTAGGAATAATCACCTTCTTGCAAATTATTTCTCTTCAGACTTGTTTTGACCTATATTTTATGCTATATAACCTCTACATATAAAAATGGCTGAACAACAAAGAGGATCGATCATTGTATTTGAAGGGCCTGAAGGAGCAGGAAAAACTACTCAATCAAGACTCCTTTACGATTGGTGTGTAGACCACCAAATCCCCGCTGTTAAAGCAATAGAACCAGGAGGAACATTATTAGGACAGGAAATAAGGGCGATACTTCTGCAGGATAGAAATAATGATCAAATAGATCCTCGGGCTGAACTTCTATTATTTTATGCTGCAAGATTACAAAACCTTAAAGAAGTCGTAAATCCTAGTATAAAGGATGGTAAACTCGTTATATTTGATAGATTTGAAGGTTCATCTTTTGCCTACCAGGGAGTTGCAAGAGGTTTAGGAGTAAAAGCTATAACTGACCTTTCAAGAATGTTTGTTCAGCCATCAGGTTGTATACCTGATTTATATTTATTTCTTGATGTTCCTCCTGGTTTAGGTTTGAAAAGAAAGCTCGGGGAAGATATAAATCGCTTTGAGAGAGAAAACTTAACCTTTCACAACAGAGTAAGGCAGGGATATTTCCAATTATACAGAGGTATAAGAGATGGTAAATATAGATTAGCACAACATGCAGAAATAATAGATGCCACAATGCCTCAAGATATTATTCATAAAATGGTTGTAAACCAGGTAATAAAACTATTAGGCCGTGAAGATCTTTTTTTATAATTTATTGTAGATCGTTAAAAAACCATCTAATTTTTAAACTATTTTCAGGCTTTATTTTACCATTTAAAAAAAGAGATTCCAGCTTTTCTTTTATATTGTTTTTCATCTTCTTTTAAAAATTGACTTATACCAACTTGTTTGGCCATTGGTTCTAAAACAGATTTAGAACTCCACAGAGTATAGTTAATTCCAAAAAGATCATTTAAAAGATTAGATTCCAGGATGGATCTGATAATTTTCCTTGAATGATAAGAAGGAGTTTTAGATAATGTATTATTCTCAACACGCTCTTCTCTATTTGCAAATCCTTCTATCTTTTGAGATGAAAATAAGGGATCAAACAAGAAATATGATATCGCAAAACTAAAATCCGAAATTCTTCCTCTGCCTTGATGGGGATTATTTTCAATCATCAACTTAGATTATACATCTCAGTACCAAATTAATTTTGATAACGAGTTAATTTGGTGATTTTCATATCTTAATAGGTGATACAGCTGGTTTTATTGATTTGGTTGTGGATATAGAAGCTGAATGGTATACTTTTTTGAGATGGAACGGATAAACTTAGGAAATATTCAATTTGTGGCTGATGCATTCCTTGATGAAGGTATAATAATAAAAAAGGTCGATGAAAATGGAAAGGCAACAAAAGATGACTTAATAGTCTGCCAAGTTTATACCAGAGGAGAGGGTAAAGAGAAGGAGGTAACTGGAATAGATACTCGTCCCATAGTAAAGATGCCGTTTTGTCCAGTTGTTTTTACAACAAGCTACAATCCTCTGGTTTTATCTTTTGAAGAAGAAATTATAACTTTAAGCCCCAACGAGCTTATCCGACAAGGGGATCGCCTATCTGGTCTTGAATTAAATGTTTTTTTGACTTACATTAAGTCTAGTTAAATAGTAGCTTCCATCTTTAAAATTTTATATATTTAGTTTTTCTTATTATCATTGACTAAGCATATAATCTCTATTAAAATCACCATATATGTCAGAACGCATAATAGGCCCCTCTGGTCCATTTGAATCAGATCCTGCTTTACAACCAGAAATACCACAAGATCCATTTCTTGATCATCTATTTTTAGAAAGACCGACTATTTTGTGGGGATCAACTTATAGAGCTCCTACTATCACAGGGACTGCTTTTATAACTATTAATCGAGAAGGAGAAACCGGGCACTTGCAAGCAGTAAGAGAAGTTCTAATTAATATAGGCAGAGCAGACATCCAAACAAGAGAGATGGCCAATGCTTTAGGTTATCTGATTACAGAATTACTTAATATTCCAACTTCAAAGAGCAATCAAGAGATTCTGGAAAAAATTATAAACATGCTGCGAAATCCTGGAAAAAGAACTGAACCTGGAGTTGTAGATATCAACATGAGATCCTTACCCGAAGCCATTGCACAAGTCTTAGAAGAAGATATATCCCAAACATCAAATCCAACTTTAAAAGAATTAAGCTTTCAGAATTTGTGTCCTAGCTGCCGAGAATCTCCACTGGCAACTAAAAACGGTTGTAATATCTGTTATCTATGCGGATACAGCTCTTGTTAGGAATCTCCGTTTATGTGTTTGAGTTAATTAAAACTTTTACGATCTGATCCCAATTTTGGACTACACTTATTCCCTCTTTTTTAAGATCATTATCTTTAAGATGTCTATTCCAAGGTCTACGGAATAAAATTGGTTTAACGTTAAACTCAAAGCTATTATTTAAATTATCTATATTATCATCTATTAAAACTGTAATTCCCTCTTCCCGACAGATCTCCAGCTTGCTTTTTTTAGGTTTATTTGAACCGTAACTGTCAGTTAGATGAATCCTTTCAAATAGATTCGGAAAAAGACTATCCAAAGACTGCTTTGTTTTAAAAAGTAGTGAAGCCGGACGGGAGGAGACTATTCTTAAGATAAAATAGTTATTCAATTTCTTTAAAGCCTCCAAAGAGCCTTCTACAGGAGGAAGGTATATAAATTCAGAAGAGTTATAAAATTCAAAAACTCTTTTCACAGATTCTTCCTGACTGCATCCCCAGAGTATCCCGAGGTTAAAGGTATACATATCTTCATAGTTCAAGCTTGTTCCAAAGTATTTATTAGAATAGCTCACTAAACTCTGAATAAAATCTACTAAAACATCATCATTATCCACACCGACTATTACTCTTTTTACTTTATCCATATCCAGAATATACCACAAAACGATCATTAGTTGGCCCTTGAATTATATACATAAAACTACTACATTAGTTTTATGCTCTCAGTTGGTTCAAAAGCTCCTGAGTTTACAGCCTACGACCAAGACGGGAATTCTCATTCTTTGAGTGAATTTTTTGGAAAATTAATTGTTTTATATTTTTATCCAAAAGATGATACTCCAGGATGCACTATGGAAGCATGCTCTATTCGTGACAATTTTGCAAAACTGACTGAAAAGGCATCAATCCTTGGAGTAAGTTCAGACAGTACACTGAGTCATAAACAATTCGCAATAAAATATAATTTGCCTTTTATCCTTCTTTCAGATCCACAAAAAGAGATCATCAAAATGTACGAAGCTGACGGACTATTTACAAAACGAATAACTTATCTTATTGATAAAAACGGCATTATTATTAAAATTTATCCTCAGGTAAATCCCTCATCTCATGCATCTGAGTTAATTAATGATTTAAATAATCTATCGTAGGCTATTTTTACAAAGCTAGATTTGGAAGTTAGATAGAGATTTCTAACTTCCAGATAGATTTTCTACAACTTTTTTAGTACTTATTCCTAACCCTGATTTTATATCAAGTATTGCTTTTGGACTAGCTAAAAACCCTGTCGCCATCTCACAGCCAGCTGCTCCAGCCTCTTTATATGCAAGATAATGAAATTTATTAAATATTCCGCCTACTCCGATTATAGAAATATTAAAATTAAAATCAGCTGCTATCCCTGCTATTCGCCTGGTCATATCCAATCCATAAGGGCGTATATATTCACCCGATATTCCAGCTTTTTCTCTTCCTTCACCAAAGGCAGGTTTTAATTCTTCAGTGATAATCCTTGCAGCCATAGTGTTAATCGCAACAATCCCATCAACAAACGGACCCACTGATTTGATATATCTTTTGAGCAGATCTTGATCGCTAAAGTAACAAATTTTAGCCAAGAGCTTAGTCTTATCTCCTATTTCATTCCTTACCGCTTCAGCAGTACGACCACTCATTAGAGGATCAAGACATAAAAGATGAGATGTTCCTTCATTAGGACAGCTTTGATTTAAACATAAAATTTTAGCTCCCGTTTTTTTAGCATATTTTGCAGCATCTACATGGTCTTGTACAAACATCTCATGGCTTCCCTTAGGAGTTCCCTGCAAACTCACGACTACAACTTGGCCATATTTAGCGTATTGCACAGCATCAGTAGCATCGGGTACCCAGATATCAGGAGGCAAAGATGGTACGCCAAATGAGTTAGTTGGACTTGAAGGAAAGCTAAAACTTCTCGCCACCATTATCCCCCTTTCGGCAATCTCTGAGTTTAACATCTGATCAAGTCTAGTTGGAAGCAGATTAGGGTATCCATTAACCGGATATTGTTCTGATCTGACAGTTTTATATGTCACAATATCCCATCCCAGATCTAATGCTCTTTTTACTGCTTTACCATTTACTAAGGGACCTGCTGAAATTCCTAAATCAAGATATACTAGATTTCCTAAGAATGATCTTTTAGGAGTACCTTCTGTTATATATTTCTCATCTTTTAGTCCTTCACCGAATGGACCATCCAAAATATTATCTTGATATGAACGATTCGGATCATAAAAAGCACTAGTTAACTTCTCCATTTATTCACCTCCTTCTGTTATACTTCCTAACTATGATACTGTCCCTAAAAACTGTAAACTTAGCGACGAATCTCGTCGTCATAATAGAATGTCTAATTTTAAAGAGATTAAAAATGAATTGATGCAGCTCGGCTTATCAGAAGGTCAAGCGTTAATCTATTTAGCACTCGTCCAACACGAAGAATTGAGAATTCAAGAAATTTCTCAGTTAACAAAGATTCCCCGAAGTTCTGTTTATGATAATCTTGAAATACTATTTAAGCTAGGAATTATTGAAAAGGTAATTGAAGATAAATTTATTAAATTAAAACCCTATTCAATAAATTCAATCCGCCACAATTTAAATGAAAAACTATTGGATCTTCAGGTAAAAATATCAAAACTTGATGGCTTAGAGAGAGCAATTTCATATCTACCTAAAAACGGGAAAAATAAGTCAACTATTGTCAGATACTATCGAGGTGTTTCAGGAGCGAGACAGCTGCTTTGGAATACACTGAAATCCAAAGAAACTATCTTAGTTTACAGCGCATGGGGCAGAGGTAGGTATGTAGGAATAAAATTTTATAAAAGTTTTGTCACTGAATCAAAAATTCGGGGATTTAAAGAGAAGGTGCTTATCAATCCAAGTCCCAGGGTCCTAGAATCAATCAAAGCATATGCTGGTACATCGATAAGCCGTACTTCACCTCAAGATATAAAAGCGATAAGCGAAAACAATCTACTTATTAAAGGAGAAACCTTTATTTATGAAAATATATATTCTCAACTTTACTTAAGAGAGGAGGAGATTGGCGGTTTTGAGGTAGAAAGTCCCAATTTTACCCAGATGCAAAGATCAATTTTTAATACACTTTGGAATATGTCAGATCCAATATCATCTCTTCTTGCTCAAACTTCAATAAAAAATAAGATCCAACAACAGCGGATCTAAAATATAAATTATCTAAAGTTTCAAGCTACTTTCTCTTATTATTTTAATAAGATCAGGAGTAAGTCTATCTACGACCTCTCCATGAGATGCTCTAATCAGACGTTGCCGTATACTACTAAAAAGCTCATCCTGGTGTACCAAATAATTAATTGAGAGCATGGTTAAGATTGACCCTCCAAAGAGTTCGCCAGTTCCTTTTATAATTGTGCCTGATAGATCTTGTGAGACAGAAGGAGAACTTAATACCCGTTCGCCTTTTTGGATCGCATCAGAAAGGATTAAAGCAGCAGATCCTAAAAATAACATCCCTACCAAACGGGCTCTTGTTGTAGCTTTACTAACTTCAGAAAAAATATCTTTATTTCCAAGCGGAACAGTGCTAGTTGATCTGGAAATTTTAGTTACTATTGCATTAATCCCATTATTCCTATCCGACATGAGCTCAACATTTAAATTTTCGGGGGGACAAGATTCTTCGTTGCTAAATCGGCTGTTTTCTGCTGACATATCCGGTAATATATGATTTAACGTATAAAGAATCAAGCAGTAGGAACAAACAATCGCTCGCTAAAATATTTTAGAACTTCAAGATTAATCTTATTCAAAAGTCTAAATATTGAATTCTCTGTCTATTTTTCCAAAATACTCAAACAAGCGAAGAGACCAAGCAAGATTTATGAAAGCAACTCCTAAAATCTCCGATTCTGCATCTTCAGAACTAAAAAATGATCTGCCTTCTTCCTGAAGTTTTTCTGTTAAAGGATGCAAGTTTCCATTTCTTGCTGCAACACGAGCTCGCTTCCAGATTTTAAGTTCTTTACGGTAATAACCTGTTGAGTCTCGTTTATTTTTAATCATCAAATCACATAAGTGCAGACGGGAGGTGTTATATCCCCAAGCAAACCCTAATGGATTATTAAAATTCAAACCTTTTCCAAACTTTGAAGCAAGAAGGTCATCTCCTACCCAACAAACGCTATTTTCGATTTTCTTCATATTTTATTTATCATCAATCTAAATTATTATAGATCTGTTCGTATAAAATGTCTTGGAATTAAAAAAACCACACAAGTCTTATTTATCAAAAGAGTCAAAAAAAACAAATCTTACCTATTTAAGCATTCATAATTTCTAATTTTTACGTTTTTAGATAAAGCACAAGAATTTCGGGTATATATTAAAGTTTGTAATTTTTATTTATCACAAAGTTATTCACTGGATTTAAAACATTAATACTTACAGCCTTTCCTTTCGGAGGCACCTTAGTCGGAACAGTTTGGATTGATGGATTGTTGTTATTCGGATGAGTCTTTGCATAATTATAAATACTTATTCCTACAATCGTTAAGATAACACCAATCACAACAAAGATTAAAAGCACAAAAACGAGGATTGCGATAGCTATTCCAGTTTTTGGTTTATCATCAGTTTCATAAACTACCGTATTTGCAATTTTGTCATGCCACCCTTGTTTTTTTGAATCCCAAATTATCCATAAAAATCCTAGCCCAAAAACTAAAGACGATATAAAATATCCAATGTAGCGCACAATACCAGTTGCAATATCTAACTCTCCCCCATCAGTTTTAGTAACTTTAATCGCCATCAAACGATTCCCTAAAGTCTGTCCTTTTTGACTGACCCAAAAGAAAACAAAATATAAAGCACCTGAAATTGCTCCCGGGAAAAATCCTATCCCTCTGGATCCTGCACTAAACGTAAACCCGATTGAAGCTCCAATAAAAAGAACGATTAATTGGTCAATAACATATGCAATAAATCTTCTTCCAAACCCTGCATAAACAGGTTGAAGTTGTTGGGCGGATTTAGTATTTGGTTGTTCTGACAGATTATCTTTATTAATTTTTTTTGATGCGTCCATCAATAACACTAGTAGAACATATTAGATATAAATTGTCAATTGAACTTAATAAGACAGTCTAAAATAGATTACCCAAAGGTAATAAAATTATAAACTTCAATTTATAGCAAAATTAAAAAGTCTGAATCTATCAGTCTCAACTGGCAGATATAATTTTAAAAACTATTCTTAAATTAATTTAGTATAATTAGAACATGCGTCGGAGAGTAATTTGGGCCTTAATCCCCACAACTGTGGTAATTTTAATACAGCTATTTCTCAATCAAAACCATTCTGTGGCTAATCAACTAACTCTTGCAACACCAACAATACTTTCATTATCTCCTGAGTCCAGTATTATTTTGTCAGCATGTGTATAAAAATATGGTTTACCTGATCCAAACTGTACTCCAGGAGTCGTGGCTGAGACTGATACATACACTGTTTGCCATAGGTCTACTAAAAACATCAGACCTCCTGTTTCATATACTGATAATTTGAAAGTTGAACAGATAAAAGCGTATGGATACTCTCATACCAATACTAAAGATTATGAGGAAGACCACTTAATCTCTTTAGAGTTAGGAGGATCACCAACAGACCCTAAGAACTTGTGGCCTGAGCCAAGAAAAACTATAGCTCCTTCAGGAGAAGCTTCTGAAGATAAGGACAAAATAGAAAATCTCTGTCATGAAAAAGTTTGTTCTGGTGAGATTCAGCTTTCTGATGCCCAGAAACAAATAGCTAGCAACTGGAAAACTGCTTGTCAGTAATTTATTCTCCTTTTATCTTAAAAAATAGATTCGCTTTTTGGTAAAATTTAAGCCATATCCTTTAGTCCATAAGTTCTTATCTGCTTTTTAAGGGAGTTCTAAAATGAATATATTCTACTGTTTGAGGATATTCATTTTTTGTTTTTCGAGATAATCCAGCGTTATTTATCCCATCTTTTAATAAATTAACTTTCATAATACTATCGTTTCCCCAGAAAAAATAATCAACAGACTCTCCATCTATTCCTATAACAACTCCTATACCCCGGTTTCGACCTTCTGTCCTATTACCGTCATTATCTAAAATGAGTTCATGATCAGATACACGGACAAAAGTTCCTGGAACAAGAGGAGTCACTTTTATCGGCAAACCTTTGACATCAACTCTATCAATTTCAACAGCCATAACTTTAATATATTTGTTAAATTATATTTCTTAAATTGACTATTGATTGGATTGTAGTGCATTTCCTACTTTAAAGTAAATGCTAAAAACAAAGCTGGGATGAAGAAATTAGGTCAACTTTATACCTTTTGTCAAAATTTTCTTAGATTAAGGCATAAAATTCGCAAAATAAAAATTAAATTTTACTCTCCTTCAATATAAATATAATTTATTACTAACTCAGTTACCATGTAAGAATCGTCTTAGATTATTCAAAAACGTCGGTTGTACAGATTCTCTTCTGTGGATATCAAAAAAATGTCCCATTAAATTAAATGGACCATCATCAGTAAAGATCATATAACGTAAATCTCCTGTCAGATTTTCAATTCTCTCTTTTTCTTTTTCGTTCAAGTCTTGAGTTTTTGTATACCATTCAAGATACGCAGTGAGAGGATGACAACTTGACAACCTGGAAAGAAGGTCATCTATATCAGCACTCCTACCTCCTTGGGCTAGTCTTATCTCTTCTACTAAAGATAAAATCCGCAATCTTTCATCAGAAGTAGCTTTTCTCTCTACATAAAATTTAGAAGGATCCTCTATCAACTCTTGCGGAGTGGGAACATATTTTCTATCAACTTCTATAATATATTCAAATTCTCGATCTTTAACCATGAGCTTATAATAAAAAAGATGGGTCTTTGAAGTAAAGACTTGATTATTTTGAAATAATTGCTACTTGAGTACTATTTATCCTCTTAATACATATTAAGAGTTTTTATAACAATAAAACCTTCTTTGCATAAATCATGCAAAATCTATTTCAATTTAGATATTTAAAAATCAGATAAATACGCTTGTAAAGCAATCGCATTGTTGTGCTTTTCATCTCTTGCTCCGTAGACTAGAGTTAGATTACCTCTCTCTTGCAACTCTTTAAGCTTTAATAACTCAATCTTTTTCTCTTTTAACTCTTCGTAGTACCTTTTTTTAAACTCCTCCCATTTATTAGGGTCATGCCCAAACCATTTACGAAGATCATCCGAGGGTGCTATCTCTTTGAGCCAAAATTCAACATTAGCTTTTCTCTTACTAAGTCCTCGTGGCCAAAGTCTATCAATCAATACTCTTGTTCCATCTGATGCACCAGGCTCTTCATAAACTCTTTTTATCTTAACTTCCATACTATTTAGTTTTACCATATCTAAAGATTATTGTTAATTTAGTAAATTGCTCTTTTCTTAGTATCCAAAAACGAGTGGTATAATTACGATATGCACTTTTTAATTAGTAAAATTACTTATATAGTCGCAGCATTTAGTACAACAATTTTACTTATAATACCCAAGCCCGCACATTTTAATCCCCATAATCAACAGGCAAATCCTGCTTCGAATGAATCTACTTCAAGCTCAAATCTATCAGATTTGAACTATCTCATAATCTCTGGGAGTGCTACGTACTTAGGAATGAGTGTCCATTATAATATTGAGACATTAAAAACCGGAGGTAATATTACAGGAACCGTCGGTGGTTTATGCTCTGGAACTACCCAAGGAAATTATAGCGGAGGTGAAGGTGGATCGATTAAAGGCAAGGCAACAGCAGTTTGCGGAGTAGGAATTATTAAACAGAATATAAATATCGGCTATACCGGAAGGTTATTTCCCCAAAAAAGAGTTGTACAAATAAATTGGCAAGGTAGTATTCCTCAACTAGGAAACCACGGATCTTTTTCTTATAACTACTAATTTCTAACTTAAAATAAATTACTCCTCAAGGTGCAGATGGTCATTTAGATAAACTATCCCCCAACTCTTCCTTGTTTCATTGAACTCCAGTAAAGATATTCCGGTATTAGCGATATTTATACCTAAAAACAGATTCAAACAATCCGAATCACAATATTTATCTCCCAAGATAGCAGAAACTATAAAACCTCTAATAAAAGCTGAGTGAGTGACGACAAGTATATTTTTACCTCGATAATCATCTACAATCAACTCTATAAACTTTCCTGCTCTTTGAATTATATCCCGAAGAGATTCACCCTCTCCTCTAAATTTCCAATCCAAATCTCCCCAATTGTTCTTTAGATCTTTCTCATATTCCTTTTGTATTTCGTCATCTAAGGTAATACCATGCAGTGCCGGACTGTGCTCTTTTTCTTGTATTCCAGAAATAATCTTAAATGGTTTGCCAATCTCTGTGGATATAATCTCAGCTGTTTCTTTAGCCCGAATCCACTCACTTGATAAGATCATATCTAATGACTCTTTATTTAATCTAATCGCCGCAGCCTTAGCTTGTAATACTCCTTTTTCACTTAATAACGAATAAGGATACTGCCTTCTATTTGACTCTGATTCTTTGGTTCGTCCATGTCTTACTAAAAATACCTTCATACAAGTTTGTATTATAAATTAACAATACTGCTCAATCAATATAAATAATTCTACCCCATAGTGCTTATCTTATTTTGATTGTATAATACGTGTATGCATATTGAAAGACTAAAAAAAGCTGGCTCAGAATTTATAGATAATATATTTGGGGGAAAAGTTGATGGTTTCATTGCAGAGATAAAATATGACAGGAAAGCTCCTTTTGTTCATCTTCTGGTTGAGACCGAAAATAGACATCTTAGGCATATAATCAAGCCATACTATTTCATTGAATTATACTCATGGACTATCAGACTAGATGGAAACTGTATCGATATACCTGCTTGGGAAGTCGGAAATCGTTTCCATGAAAGAGTTAGAGGTAAAGGAACAATTATTTTCCCTTGGCCTCCTTGGAATAGAGTTGAAAGAGATCCTTTTGGTCTTTCTCCAAAGACCCCTTTATCTGATAGTATTAAAGAATTACTTGACAAAAGCGGTATAAAAAGACTTTAGATGAAGTATCTAATATCTTTATTACTTTTTATATAAATAAAAGAAATCTTTATTATATCCCTTAAGATATGCCTCACCGGCATCAGGCATAGTATTAAGAAGCGGCATATATGAATATTTTCCATCTCCTCTGCTTTGGTATGTGATGAATCTAACCCAAAATGGATTAATATCAAGCTGGATAGCATCGACTGCTCCAGCTGCCCGAAGAGCCATAGCCAGTGTTTGAGGTATTAAAGAATTACCAACTCCATAAACTAAATTTCCATCTTTAGTTACTCCCAAACCAGATCTCCAAGTATACATGCTATTGGTGACTGTCCTCCCCCATGTATCACTTCCTTCTTCATTAAATGAGGTTATCACACCATCTCTTACTAAAAATGGCCCATTTTGACGGATAGATGCAACATTTTTATCTAATTTTCCTCCGTTATAATCTACAAACTTTGCTGAACCTTGATTGGTAATAATTAAAAGCGGAATACGAGGCCTGAGAGGAACATATGTAATTTTTCCAACAATCATCCCATATTGTCCATCTCTTGCTTGAAATCCTCCATTAAAGACAGCCAGCAGCTTATTTTTTTTTTGGATATCTAAAGGAACAATACCCGGTCCGTACCTTTTATATATACCTCCCGGGTAATAAGTTCCGGCTTGATCTCCTATAGCTATCTTTTTCATATCTATCTTTACCAATGAAACGAGCGCATACGGCCTTGTCGTATCAGGACGAATAAAGGTTCGGGCCATAACTGTTTGAGATAAGTAGCTATTTTGCAACATAGGCTGCCATACCCCTTCATTTACAAGAGATGATAATCCCAAAAACGGATGTATAGGAGATAGATTCATTCTGGAGTTTTTTGGCGCACTGTGATGAATAGGGGAATCTGAAAGTGGAGATTGTTGGCCAAAAAAAATATACCGCCAATAACTAAGTTTATCACCCAAATTGAAATATACCGATTCTAAAATTAAAGTATTTTTTTCTCCAATTAACGGTCTTAAAATATTATCTGCACTTTGAGCTGCCAAACTTGTATTAGTAAGTAGAACTGCAAAGATGAGAACCAATATTATTATTCTGAAATTGACTCCAAAAATTTCACCAAGAACTTCCCTTTTCTTATTTAATAAGATTTTTATCTTGCCAATAAGCTTTATAATCTGACTCTTCGTCTCAAAAGATTCTAATTTAGACTCTAAGAGAGTCTCTTCTTGATCTGTTTTCCTTATTTTTTTAGTAGACATTTGTGCATAATGCCAAAGAATAGATCATTTGGCAAGTTAGCATTAAATCTGATCTTGATTTAGATGATATAATAATTTTAAGATAAATTAAGGATAGGTTATGCTCAGCACTTCACTGATCGCCCTATTAACTAATATCGTTTTCGGATTTATTGAACTTCTTTTAAGTCTTAGGTTATTACTAGTTTTTTTAGGCGCATCAACTAAAGCTCCTTTTGTTAACTGGGTTTATATGACTTCCAATCCGCTTCTTTCTCCATTTGAAGGAATGTTTCCATCACGAACTATTCCCGTAGGATTTAACATTGATACTTCAACACTCTTTGCTTTGATCATTTACTCATTTATTGGCTACTTTTTGAAAGAATTATTAGATTATATCTCCTATCAAACTCAACGCTACAGATCCGACCGTTTTGATAGAAGTAAAAGAAATAACAATAATTATTAAATGGTGTCCAGAACAACTCTTTCTAAAAATTTCAAATAAAGTTAATTTTTACAGATATCGAATATCTAAAAGTATAAATTAAAGACTGCGTTTATATTAATCCAATATAACTATATTTGAAATTTTTAATCAAACTTCACTTTTTCTGTCATTTTGAATAATTGTGAGAAAAATTATAAAAAGGATAATTAAAATTTCTAAAATAAGACTTACTAAACCTGTACCTACTCCAATTCCACCTAATTCGGGCGGTCTGCCAAACCAATCTGCAAAAGAGGCTCCCAAGGGCCTGGTCATAATATAGGCAGACCAGAATGAAAAAACTTCACTAAATCCAAATAACCAAAATCCAAGTGCTGGGATAGCAATCAAAAAAATAAAAAGGAATACTGAGAGAAGATATCCTAATCCAAGCGTTGCTGCAGTCATATCCCCTACTGATGTCCCCAGTGCAAATGTCGCCATAACTGTCAGCCAATAAAAAATCTCTCTTCGAGGAGTCAAAATACTATGGATAGAAAGTGTACTTTCAGTCTTATACCAGGAAATAAAGATAACGCTGAGCAAAATTGCAAAAAATACTGAAGAGAAAAGATATGATACTCCTAAAACTATATGCACCACATCAGCAGCCATAGTCCCAAAAATTGCTACCATAGTCACTGTTAACCAATAAATCCAAGGCGTGTATTTTTTAGATAAAAACTGAATTATAAGAGCTATACTTAAACCTACCCCTCCTAAAACGACTGCAATCACTGGATTTATTGTATGCACTAGATAATCCGAGGTCGATTCCCCCATCGCCGTAGTTAATAATTTTATAACCCAAAAGTATACAGTTACCTCTGGAACCTTCCTTAATAGTTTAATTGAGATCAGTCTTTTTATTTTATCGAGAGTCATAATTTTTTAATCCTTTTTTTTTAAATAAATAAAAATGGCCAATATGACTAATTAAAGTGTAATCTATACTCGATTGAAGTTTTTTGGCTAAATTGTAATCAAAATCTTCCCGGTTATAGTTACCAATAATTCGATTCTGATCTAAAATAGCAATAAAGTCTGCACTTAAAGCCTTACTAGGAAGATTAAAAGCATCAATGCGATGAGTGACATGGGGCCTAATGTTTCCCGATGCCGCAACTGATGCTTGAGGAGGTATTGTCTGCAAAACTCTCTCAAATGCGATATCATCAGGTTCGACGTTATAGATAAGGCACCAACATGAAGGACTAAAGGGCAAAGGCGAATAATGGTAATCAAATCTTACAGAAACGACTAACAGTACCACTGCTAACAGATAGAGTAAAATTTGCTTATATTTTTTCGTTATTTTAAGCTTAGAGAAAATCCATGTTATATAAGACAAGGCAAAGATTGTCCCGATAACAAGTGAGGGCACAATACCGCTTACATAATGAAAATGAATAGACGACATCGCTGAATCTTTACTCATAATATTCAAAGCCAGCTCAGGCAATGAGATTAAAACATAAGGAAATCCTAAGATGGGAATATAGGTAAATGGACGAAGAAGCAGATTATAATAATTGAGCGAATTAGGGTTAGTGAAAAAATAACCAAAGACATCGCTTGGCCAGGGGATATACTTTAAAATTCCTTTATCATAGTGAAAATAGTAAAGTGAGTTAAAGGCCCAGTGCAAATTATCAGGGCTAAAATGTGGAATTGCTACAAATACCATCAAAAGTCCCCAACTAACACTTAGTATAGATGTCATAATCCCTATTCTCCACTCCCTAAACATTACAGCGATAATAAATCCCATCATCATCAAATCTAAAGAGATCTCCTCTTTAGTAAGGAGTGATAAAAACACAAAAAGAGCAAAAAGCTTCCATTTTTTAGTGTAGGCAAAATAAAATGCCGATATTAAAAATGGAATCGCCAAAGATACACCGTGGAAATCATAGATATTTGTCCACTGCATCCCTGGGTTTAATAGATATACAAAGGCTAAAATTAGAGATAAAACTCTATTTTTTAAAATCTTTATACTTAAAAAATAAGTAGGGATTGCTCCTAAGGCTAAAGTTAGAGACTGAAATATCAGAAGGATCCTCACATTATCCCAAATTAGATACAAAGGGGTAAGCAGTACCAAAATCAAATCAGCGTGAATTGAAAAACGAGATATAGTACCATCAGGACCAGTCAGAGAAAAAAAATGACCATGCAAGGTATCCCAGATGGTCTGATCCATATTTGCCAAATCAAAATTTGAAGCAAATGCGTTATGTCGAAGTATTGAAAAATAACTTAAAATAAAAGCATAGGTAAAAATTAAAACTCCTAGTAAAATAATGTCCCATCTATTAATGATTGCTTTCATCTTTTCGTAGATTACTTCCTTTCTCTAAATACAGCCAAATCATCACATTTATTAATTCGACCAAAACTAAAACTATCCGGGACAACAGAGCAACAACACTAGAATTTACTAAACCTAAATAAGGACTTAATAAAAATGCTAATACTCCTTCTCTTACTCCAAGCCCCATTGGAGTAACAATGCTTAAGTACCCTATTAACCAAGAGAATATAGGTATGGGAAATAAATTGATTATATTTATTAACTTAAACTGGGAAATTATAATCAATGTTCCTAAGCTAAATGATACCCAAGCTAGAATTTGAAAGATTCCACTTTTTAGCAGTATTTGTCCAAAAGATTTACTTACTCCCCTAAAAAAATTGTATCTTTCGTTTCTGAACTTTAACTGAATGATAGCATATCCTATGCTGACAATTAGACCTAAAAACAAGATAGTCAGTAGTATCCTTTGCCACGAGAATGTCTTTAAAATAAGCGGAACTGAGAGTATTGCGCTTGAGGATATTAACAATATAACCTCCCAAACCATTGATTGAGCTAAACTTTTTTTCCCGATCCCCTTTTTAACTCCTAAATAGAATCTACCTGCAAATGACCAAATATTTCCCGGGATATACCGTCCAAATTCTCCCAAAAACCATACTGCCAATATATTTTTTGATATCTTTTCATCCAAAAGAGTAATCCATGATAAAGCCCTAAAGTAAAAATAGAGAATATAACAAAAGGAAGCAATTAAAAAGTCTATTGGGGAGAAAAACTTTAGATCATTTACCAGCTGGTTTTTATAAGGCAGAAAGATCCTCACTAAAAATATCAATACCAAAAAGAATAATATTGACGGTAAGACATTACGGAGTTTCATACTCTATAGGTAGACCTTCTTTATTATCAGTCCGATTCAAAAGCATCTCAGCAGTTAATCCAATTGAGAGCATCTGAAATCCAGTCAAAATAAATATCGCCCCAATTATAAGTAACGGACGTCTATAAATCTGGACACCTTGAAAGTGTAAAACAGTGAGGTAGAATTCGCAAATTGTTCCTATCAAAAGAGATAATACTCCCAAAAAACCAAATAAGTGAAACGGCCGATGTCCAAAACTACCTAAAAACATGACTGTTATAAAATCAAACAACCCAGAAAAAAATCTCTGCCATCCGTATTTGCTGTGTCCATATTTGCGTGGAAGATGAACTACCGGTATCTCAGTCACCCGAAAACCTCTTCTTGCCGCAAGTACCGGGATAAACCTGTGCATTGCTCCGTAAATTTTAATTTCAGAAGCTACTTCAGCGCGCATAACTTTAAGTCCGCTATTAAAGTCATGAAGAGGGACTTTAGAGAAAGTTCTAACAATAAAATTAAAACATCTTGACGGCAAAGTTTTATCCCAAGGGTCTTGGCGATTTTCTTTCCATCCAACTACCAAATCAAATCCCTGACTGATTTTATCAACCATCTTGGAAAGATTCTTAGGGCTATCCTGCAGATCTCCATCCATCGTCACCACCAAATCTCCGGAAGATTTTTTAAACCCTTCTGTTAAAGCTAAAGCTTTTCCTAAATTTCTCCTAAAACTTATAATTTTTATTTGATGGTGTTTAGTCCTTAATTTTTTTAAAGTTTCAAAGCTTTTATCAGTCGAACCATCATTGACAAAGATTACTTCCCAGCTGTATTTTTTAAAATCTTCTTTTAAAGTTTTCTCTATCCCTAAGACAAGTTCTAATAAACTCTCCTCTTCATTAAATATAGGAATAACAAATGAGATTTTAATCATGAGGGGTTTAGTATATCAAAAAAATTTACAAAAAACAGGAATTATACTTACATTTAGCTGACAATAGTAATATAAACTGATATAGAATAAAATGAAAAGTCGAGGAGCTCTAACTGGTTGAGCAAATCGTAAACGATAAAATAGGTCCTGCTAATTTAACCTTTGTTATCAAATCAGATAAAGAGGTTAGTTTAGACGATTTAGAAGATTTTCGGTATTTTGTTAAACAATCCTTAGTGCAAACAAACCCTTCTCCCATGCCTATAAAAGAGAGTTATCCTCTTTTAGACGCGTTCGCACTCAAGGCATTAATAAATTCCGGACATAGACCGCAAAGTATTATATTTGCTAAATTAGTAAACGAAATATTAGGTTATAGCATTGTCGTTTTTAATACAGATTATACTAACCTTTCAGTTTCTGAAACATATCTTGGAGTAAGAAAAGATTTTCGTAATTTAGGAATCGGTACCGAAATTTTAAGGCAAAGAATTGATTTATTAAAAACAATCAGAGTCAGCGGATACCAAGCATCTATCAATCCTTTGGTAACACACTTATATGACCGACTTAATTTAGAATATACTACTTCCCCTCATCCGCAAAATAAGAACTTATTGATGCTATCCGTCAGATGGTAGTAGCTACTGGAGATTCTTAAGGTTATCATCCGGTCTTTGAAGCTTTAGCCAAAGTAAAACATCTTGGCGGTTAACCAACCCTACAACCTTTCCATTTTGAACCACTGGAATCGAACCTATGTTTTGAAATGTCTGATTATCCAGGATATCCGCTGCATCTTCTTTCGGATTAAGCGGTTCCAGTTTATTAGCTGGAGTCATCACCTCACCAACTTTATTTTTCTTCCACTCATCGCTATCTAGTTTAGTCACATCATCAAGACTTATTATTCCCTGTAATCTACCGTTTTTAACTACAGGATAGGTATATTCATCACTGCCTATAATACAGGTATTTATGAATTTAGAGAGAGGAGTATCATAAGAGACAGTCGGAATATTTGAACGCATAAGAGACGATACCGGAGTATTCCCTAAGGCGTTTTTAATATAGACTAGCTCAAAGCTAGCAATCGCGGCATTTTTTAAAAACCAACCGATAAATACTAACCAAACACCGCTTATAACCCCTGAACCGAAAATAGGAACATTAAATCCTATGACCATCAATACCCCGCTAATAATAAAATACCAGGCAATCGTTCTACCCATCCATGAGGCTACATAAGTAGAAAGTGTTAAATTTTTACTCACAGCCCAAACTCCTGAGCGTAAGATTCGACCTCCATCAAGAGGGAATCCCGGAATTAGATTAAAAAGACCTAAAGTAATATTTATTGGCCCCAGCCAGAAAAATAGAGTTGAGAGTGGACTCATTTTAGACAGCATCGACTCAGGAGCACTCAAAATATTAGAAATACCTATAGATGTTGCCCCACCCAGAAGAAGAAAACCTACACCAAGAATAATACTAGTCAAAGGACCAACTATTGAGATTAAAAACTCATCTTTGGCAGATTTAGGTTCACTCTCAATATTGGAGACTCCTCCGAAGATAAAAAGAACAATTCGGCTGACATTAATACCTAACCGTTTAGCAACCAGCGAATGGGCAAGTTCATGCGCCAAGACAGAAGCAAAAAAAAGCACAGACGCACTAACAGATAGCAAAAGACGAAAAGTTATCCCCCAATCAGGATGAACAACCGCAAAAAAGTTATCTAAATCCCAGGTGATTAAAGCAAAGATTATCAGCCAACTTAAATCAACGTTGATTTTTATTCCAAATATGCTTCCCAGATATAATTCTTTATCCATAAGTCTGAGGAGCATTTTAAAATCTGGGTCCTAAAATCAAATAAAAATCAGGTAATATTTTGGTGTGACTGTTTTACCCTCTTTTCAAATAGATTTCTTCAACTACAATAGGGCTTATGACCTCCAAGAGGAAGACCGATAAGATAATAAATTTAATCTCAGTTTTTTTATTCTTCATATCCTTTTTAGGAATTGTTTATTTAACTTTCGACAATAAGCCTAAACCGGGAAAAAATATTGATTTAGGAGTTAGAAAAACAATAGTTAGAAAAACTGTTTTGACTAAAGTTGTACCTCCTTCTTATTTTAGAATCCCTATCTTAGTCTATCATTATGTTGAGATCGTACAGAATCCGAAAGATACTATTAGAGAATCTCTTAATACTCCTCCTAAAGTATTTGAGAATCAGCTCAAAACATTTATAAATAATGGCTATCAATTTGTAACTCTTTCTGATATATCAGACTATCTAAACGGGAAAAAAGCTATTCCTAAACACGTAGTAGCTTTAACTTTTGATGATGGATACCGTGATTTTTATACTTATGTCTTCCCTATTTTAAAAAAATATCATGCAAAAGCTACCGCTTATATAGTTCCAGGATTCATAAACAAACAAAACAATTTAACTTCATTCCAACTTCAACAAATAGTTGATTCAGGACTTGTAGAGATTGGTGATCACACTATAGATCACACTTCTCTAACGAGTATGAGCCATAATGATGCTTGGTATGAAATCTATCAAAGTAAAATTGAGCTGGAGAATACCTATAACATTAATATCGAGTCTTTTTCCTATCCCTATGGGTCATTTAATTCTTCGATCATAAACCTTGTCCAACAAGCGGGATTTAAAACTGCTGTTTCAACTCGTCCGGGAAATATAGTCGACCCAAAAGACCGTTACTATCTTTTTAGAATTCATCCTGGATATCTTAGCGGAGATCGTTTATTAAGTTATATCGAGTCAAATTTTATTACAGGAAAAAAATTAGCAAAAAAATAAAGTCTCCTAAATTAAGGTACCCCATTAATACGAGGATTATCCATACGAGGAGAGATTATCTTTCCAAAGTTTTTGGCTTTTTTAAGATATTTTTTTACCTCAATATCTGATACTTGAGAGAAATTTTGGTACCATCTTCCAACTGAAACTAGTTGCTCACTTACAGTAAGGCATACTATTTTTTCAACTATATTTTGTAAAACTTTGCTACTATCATTAGCACAAATAGGAGAGGCAAAAATTATCTTTTTAGCTCCCCCCTTATATAAAGATTCGACCGCTGCTGTAGCCGTAACCCCAGTTGCTAATCCATCATCTACTAAAATTACGTTACGACCAGAGACTTCATAAGCTAAAGGCTCTTTATCTCTGTACTCTTCGACCCTTCTTTTAAGCTCATCCTTTTCCTTATTGATTATCTTTTCTAAATTCTTAGGATTAATTTTTAACAAATTGATTACCGCCTCTTCTAAGATACAAACATCCTCCTCTGAGATGGCCCCAACTCCAAATTCTGGATTCGAAGGTACCCCGATTTTTCTGGCTACAACTACAGATAAAGGTAAATTTAAATATTTTGCTACCTCAAACCCAACTGGCACTCCTCCACGAGGAAGAGCCATGACCACAAAGTTATCTTTAAAAAATTTTAATCTCTCTGCTAACTTTTTACCTGCCTCTAACCTATTCGCAAAAAGCATAAATTATAAAGGACTTATCGTTACTTGATGGGCGTTTATATCATATCCTAAAGTGACTCTTGATCCTTCTTTTACTTCACCTCTTAACATCTCTCGAGCAAGTTTGGTTTCAATCTCAGATTGAATCTTCCTTCTAAGCTCACGCGCTCCAAATTCTGGAGCATATCCTTCTTGAGCAATATAATCTACGATTGATTGATCGAAATTTAAATTAATACCTTGCCCAGAGGCAGTCTTTTTAACTTTATCCAACTGCAAACTAGTTATCGATTTGATTTCATTTTGGCTAAGAGAAGAAAACAGAATGACTTCATCTATACGGTTTAAAAATTCAGGCCTAAAATTTTTCTTTAAAAGTTCCATGATCACCGCTTTAACATCAAAAGTCGATCTTCCCTGTTCTTCAGCCAGTAGATTTTCCTGGATTAAATGCGATCCTAAATTGGAAGTGGCGATAATAATTGTATTTGTAAAATCCACAATCCTTCCCTTGCTATCAGTTAGCCTGCCATCATCAAAGACCTGAAGCAAAATATTAAAGACATCTGGATGAGCCTTATCAATCTCATCCAGTAAAATTACAGAATAAGGACGACGCCTTACCGTCTCTGTTAATTGTCCGCCCTCCTCAAAGCCAACATATCCCGGGGGAGCTCCGATCAATCGAGAAACATTAAACTTCTCCATATACTCTGACATATCAATCCTAGTTAAAGCATTCTCATCTCCAAAAACTACCCACGCTAAAGCTTTAGCCAATTCTGTCTTACCTACACCTGTTGGACCTAAAAATAGGAAATTTGCTATTGGTCTTTTCTGCTGAGACAACCCCGCTCGAGCTCTCCTTATAGCATTAGAAACAGCCGATACAGCTTCATCCTGACCGATTACTTTTTGATGGAGTAACTCCTCCATCTTAAGGAGCTTAGCCCTTTCTTCTTGAGTTAACTCAGAAACTGGGATACCGGTTAATTTAGAGACTATCTGCGCTATTTGCTCTTTGGTCACCTCTTTTGTAGTGACCCCGACTTCACGACGCCATTTTGCCTCTTCATACTCTCTCGTTTGCTCCATCTCTTTAATCTCTTTATCTAAACTCTTTACCTTAGTATATTGTTTTCTCGATTTGGCTACTTCGTATTCACGCTGCAATTTATTTATCTGCTCTTCTAAATCTTTTACCGTTCTTGATTTAGTCGTAGATAAAATCCTTACCCGCGATGCTGCTTGATCGACAAGGTCAATTGCTTTATCAGGTAAGAATCTACCCGGTATAAAACGGTTTGAAAGCTCAGCAGCAGATACTATCGCTTCATCTGTAATTTTGACTTTATGATGAGCCTCATAACGATCGCGTAGTCCATGAAGAATTTCAATTGTTTGATCAATAGTTGGTTCAGATACAAAAACTGGTTGGAAACGTCTCTCTAAAGCCGCATCTTTTTCAATATTTTTTTGATACTCACTGAGTGTTGTTGCCCCAATTAAATGAAGCTCCCCTCGTGCTAAGGAAGGTTTGATGATATTTGAAACATCCAACCCCCCCTCACCCCCTGCAGCACCTGCCCCGATTATCGTATGGAGCTCATCGACAAAAATAATTAGCTTATCGCTGTTTACAACTATCTCATCTAAAACAGCTTTTATTCTCTCTTCAAACTCTCCTCTGTACTTACTTCCAGCTACAATTGAATTTATATTTAGCTCAACTACTCTTTTACCTTGAAGAATTTCCGGAACCTCCTCATTAATAATTCTTTGAGCAAGTCCTTCAACAATAGCTGTTTTTCCAACACCCGGTTCACCTATAAGAGCAGGATTATTTTTTGTTCGACGAGATAAGATCTCAATTGTTGTTTCTATTTCACTCGCCCTGCCTATCACCGGATCTAGTTTCCCTTCAAAGGCTAATCGAGTTAAGTCACGAGAGTACTTATCAAGCTGTGGGGTGTTTGGTATACCTTCAAGTCTTCCTTCTAAACTCCCTTTACCTACCACCTTTATCGTCTGCTTTTTTAAATCCTGTGTTGAAAGATGAAAACGTTTGAGTATCTCTCCGGCAAGACCCTCTCCTTCTTGTGCTAGGCCAAGAAGAAGATGCTCCGGACCAATATATCGATGACCTAATTGCTTTGATATATAAAAAGATTGCTCTAAAACATTTTTTACTCTCGGTGAGACAGTCAATTCTGATTCTTCTTCTATCTTTTCTTTATTCTTAGGAGCTACTTCATCTATATAACTTTTGATGTCATTAGGTTTAATATTAAATTCACGCAGAATCTGCTTTACTACGTCACTCTCCATTAAAGCATAAAGCAGATGTTCAGTATCAACTTCACTTCTACCGAACTCCAAAGCTTTCTGTCCCGCCTGCTGAATAACATCTTTAGTCATCTCAGCAATATGCGAGTCAATATCAATACTTTCCCGGTGTCTAGGTAAGGGAAAACCCAGTTTGGAAGAGAGATCATCAAAATCAGTAGCCGATAAAGAATCAAAATTTGGCATTCCCATATTAAAAAATAGTGATTCAAATGGAGAAATAAACTTTCCCTGCCCTATAAGCCTTGAATAATCATAATCACAGACTTGGATAATCTTTTCTTCTCCATTTCTTACAGTTCGTATAGTATGCGTTGCTGGACGAACTTCACAAATATCGCAATTTTGATCTAAATTTTGATCATCCTCATCGTCATTATTCATAATGCGGCTTAAATACTAAAAATTTGATGTTAAATGATCAAAAACAGGAAGTAAGGATGTGGAAAGAAGACATTCGGAAGTTAAAAACAACCCATATCTTTTTAATTGACTTCGCCAAATCATTTATATAAGATAGGAAATGGTTCGTAATAAAGCTGATAATTTTTAATGTGAGAAATAAGCTAAATCTTCGAGTAAATATCGTCCCTAAGAGAATAAATAAACTTTTAGATAAGTATCTGTATAGACTTCGGAAGAAAGAAGAGCTTACTATTTCTCTTTCATTGGCAGTAGTAGTACTATTTTTTGCTATAGCACTGATAGCTCCGTTTAAGTCACAACTTTTATCAACTCTTTTTAAAAAAGGATTTATTCATGCCACAGGAACTTTAAACAGTGATGATTGGCCACAACTAGGACATGATGCTCAACGGACAAATGATACACCCTCAAATATACCTCCCGGACCTTATAGATTTTACTGGCGATGGACAAATACTCCTTTTGCATCGCGAGTTCAACCAGTAGTTGTAGGCGGAGTTTTATATATTGGAAGCTTGAATGGAACATTTTATGCAGTCAATGCAACAGCTGATAATCAAGGAGGACCTCCTACAATCATTTGGCAAAAAGTTTTGAATATATACGATCCATCCAGAAATTATGGAAATAATATAGATAATATAACTCCTGATCCAGTACGATCTGGAGCTGGTGTAGATGTAAGTACTGGAACGGTCATAGTGGGAACACAACATGGAACGATATATGGCCTTGATACAACATCCGGTAATGTTAAATGGACAGTATTTACCGGAGGAGCAATAGTAGCCTCCCCTCTTTTGGATGAAGCCGGTACAGTTTACATTGGCTCATCAGATGGATATTTTTACTCTATTAATACTGCAACCGGAGCTATAAATTGGAAAACCGAAATTGATAACACAATCTCAAGCTCAGTTGGAACAAGTAATCTACCGGTACCGATTTTAGGATCAGCAGCACTCTCAACAGATGGGACGCAAATTTATCTTGTCGCCGAAAACGTTAGAGCTTATGCACTTAGCAGTTCAAATGGATCTATAGTCTGGTCAACACAGCTTCAAGGACAATCTGAAGAAGGAAGAGCTCCAGTGGTTTACCATAACTTGACAACCGGAGTTGATGAGATATTCATAAGGACTCAACCCATCGAAAATTTTACTGAACTTTTGAAAAACGGAGATTGCGTTTTAAATGGAAATTATCCCAGTAATTGTGGTAATTCTTCATCTATACCATGGTCAACAACTGACGACACATCGATATGGAGTCAGGACTGGAATTTAGTCCGACCTAATATAGAAACCTATTTGCAAGGAGATCCTTCTTCGCAAACAATATTTGCTTTAAATGGCAGTAATGGACAACCTATTACTGGTAGCATTGCTTCTGTACCTCCAGTCCTATATACATATGGTGTTAATCAAACCCCATCATCACCAGCTCTTTATAATAATGAACTTTATTTGCCATATAGACCTCGTCATGGGATTCAAACTGATAATGGATCGGTACACGTGACCACTCAATACGATGCTGAACTGGGAATGATGGATCCTTCAACATTTGATATAACCAATATTGCCACTGATTCAGCCTCAGTTGGTTTTCATTATCAATTTCGTCTCACCTCTGATGAACCTGCTAGTGTCTCAGTAGCAGGCAACTATTTATTAGTCGACTCATGGGAGAGACTAGGAGGCCTCCAACTCACTAATGCTACTACAGGAAATCTAATTGATATCGCTACGATTTCTAATGTGAATGGAAGTTGCCAATGGGGAATTGGCGATGCCTTATATCCCTACTCTGATGCTCAATTTTATGATAGCTGCTCTGATTTAAATAACATTTCTGGAAATGTGACAGGTGATGGAGAATCTAGAGAAGGAGTTGTAGTTTCATCTAACCGTATCTTTTGGCATGTTCTATCAGATGGGTTAGGAGCATTGGGCAATGCCAACAATATAACTGATTCTCTTTTGCCGACTGTTACCCCTCCCCCAACGGTAGCACCACTTCCCGCACCTATATCAACTCCCAGCGCTTCAACTTTAATTAATGACTATGTTTGGAACGTGCCCACCAGGCCAGTTTCTACTCCTTCAGCAGATTTAGTCAGTGAGCTAAGTTCAGCAGTACAAAGTATCGTCAACTCAAATCAGCATTTACTTCCTTATTACTTTGAAAACGGTTACCCCCAATCCGGTTCATGGCCTCCTGATTCAGGAAACGGGGAGCCAGCAGAGGTTGAGATAAATCAATGGGGCAATCATGGATTCTGGTATGATCAAGGAGAGCTCCTTTACACACTTTCTATAGCTTATCCATACCTTTCTTCATCTCTACAATCGCAAGTGAAAACATACATTCAAAGCCAAATGATTAATCTCTTTCCGCCGCTTTCTGCGCTGCCTTACGGGGGAAGCTGGCCCTGGGAGACTCAAGGGCAAAGTAGAGAATACTTTCCAGTTCCCTCACCTATTAGAACAGGCAGCGAAAATAGCTGGCCTCCTCCAACTCCTCCTCTTCAAACTTTATATGCATTATGGGCTTATGGTAACTATACCGGAGATTGGTCATATATTGACGCTAATTGGCAAAACGGTACCATACAAAGTTTCTTTACCAGCAAAACTCAATCAATTGCTACATCTTCAGCTTCACCCACTGCTGTAGATTCTTATGCTGAAATAGCAGGGGCAATAGGATACGCAAGAATTGCGCAACATGAAGGTGATACAACACAGGCTCAAAATGGCGCAAATATTGCAGCTTCAGACATGTCTGCAGGTATTACTAATTTAAATAACTGGACAGATATTGCCAATACTCTATATCCAAAATCTCAACAATCCGGCAACTCTCCCGCTGAGCAGATTGGAAGTCGCGGACAAGCATGGTGGGGACTTGTTCCTGAAGTAGGACACTATTTACACGATACGAATCTTCCAGCGGTTAATGATTTATTGTCTCCTCTAATTGATGTAAACAATAATGATGGGTGTTATTTGTGGTATATCACAATGCTTGGCACACAGTGTCAATTATCTGAATCATCCAGGCAAAGCCCAGAGATTGGTTGGTCAGTATTTTTAACTCAAGCATACATTGAGGGAGATAATCAACAACAACTTCGCTACTTTCTGGATAGACCTTGGGGGCTGGGAGATCCTTGGTATATTCAAAAAATAGTAGCAACAATAGAAGCTCCTAACCCTCAATCAACTGGGTCAGTGGTAGGAGTGGTATCTGGAGGAACAGCTACATTCTCAGCTAATTCGACACAAAGTACAGTTAGTACAGGAGGAACAATCCCTGTTCAGATCTATGCAGACTCAGAAACCGATGCAGCAAATCTGTTTTCAGCAAAACTAACATTTAATCCTCAAGTATTATCGGTATCAAGCATAGATCCAACAGGATCGTTTGTAACTACATGGGCAGAAAAGTATTTTGATAATACTAATGGGAATGTATCCATAACAGGAGGAGTAGTTTCACCGGGAATAAAAACTACAACTCCTCAGCTTCTAGCAACAGTAAACTTTACTCCCCTTACAAGCGGAAGTACTACTATAAATTTTGATAACACTAATTCAGTCATTTATCGTAATTCAGACAATGCAGATATTTTAGGTTCAACTACTAATTATACATTTATTATCTCTCCAATTCCTACTCAGTCTTCCACTCCTACACTCACAGTTACCCCAACTATGACACCAACTCTAACTTTAACTCCTACTCCCACAGTAACACTCACCCCAACACCAACTCCAACACTCACAGTTATCCCGACTATGACACCAACCCCAACACCAACTACTGGGTTAAATACTCCAACACCAACAATAACAGTAGTGCCAACACTTTCAATAACACCAGGTATAGGAGGGGGACTTATGGGAGATGCGAATGGAGATGGGAGAGTAGACCTGCAGGATATGTCAGCGCTCTTTACTGATTGGTGTTTGGCATCGTGTAATCCTGTAGATGTGCCGTATACATTGGACTTTAATCATGATGGGGTAATAAACTCACTGGATTATGAGAATATGCTAAATATCCTATTGTCAAATGGTACTATTCATCCCAGTAATTAAAGATTTTATATATTAAAAAATAAGATAATAAAAATTTTTAGTTTATGATATATTTAATCCATGGAAAAAATAGCTGTTATCGGTATTGGCATTATGGGCAATGGAATAGCAAATAACTTCTTAAAACACGGTTATGAGGTAATTGTTTGGAATCGTCATCAAGATAAGCTAAAAGAGTTACAGAAAAAAGGAGCACTAGTCGCCAAAACTCCTAAAGAAGCCTCCCAAATAGCTGATATAATTTTTGAAGTCACAGCAAACGATCAATCTTCTAAAAGTGTTTGGACTGGAGAAAATGGAATTATCTCCGGAGCAAATCCAGGAAAAATTGTTATCGCCAGCTCCACTTTATCCATAGATTGGACAGATAAGCTCGCAGAGTTGGCGAAAAATCATCACCTTATTTTCTTTGATATTCCCCTAACCGGGGGGAGGTCTGGAGCTGAAGAAGGTAAATTAACTCTACTCGCAGGTGGAGATAAACTAAAGTTAGATAAAATCAAAAAAGATTTGCAAGCAATTAGTGAAAATATCTGGTATTTCGGTAATACTGGATCAGGAATGCGTTTTAAATTAATTTTAAACTCCCTACAGGCTATTCATGTTTTAGGATTCGGGGAGATGATGAACATAGCAAAAAAAGTTGGATTAGACCAGAAATTAGTTGGTCAGGCATTATCTCAGAAACCTGGAGGAGGAGCTACTGTTATGGCCTGGAATGACTTTATAAATGAACCACATCAGGTGAATTTTGCCGTAAAATGGATCACCAAAGATTTAAACTATACAAAAAAGATGATTCCTAAAGTTAACACTCCTATTTTAAACGGAACGCTCTCTAAATTAAGAAAGGCTATATATAAAAAATTAGGAGAAAAAAATTGGACCAACTTAAATAAGATTGATTTAAATTAAGTATATATATTATAAGCAGCTCATAAAAAGAAAACAAAAAGATCATTTGATATAAATAAAACTTTTTATTTCAAAACTTCTGGGGCGTTAATTTCTCTATTGAAAATTGTAGTCGGGAGTTCCTGATGATAAACACCAGATGGAATCAATCCACATCCTCCATATTTTCTCATTACTCTCATTTGGGCTAAAACATCCTCACCGCAATGATTTTCAGGTAACTTCTTCCAAAATGAAAATCCCCCAGTACTTATAAGTTTTTTCGTATCATACATTGTACATCCCCCAACCCAGGATATTTTATATTTTTTTTGATTTTTGGGAGTAATATTTAGCTTCTTTTGTATATGATAAATATTGGCCGCATTATGTAATTTATATCTTTGCCATTCAACTGAGTTATAGTCAATTTTTTCCGGTTTAACTTTACTCTGCCAAAATTCAATCTGCTCCTGGTATGGGCGATAATCATCTTTATAGCTTAACCCTATTACCGCTTGACCCACATAACCGCATTTTTCCTCCTTAATTGCCTGGAATAAATTAGAAACTACAAATGGCTCTAAAAACAAATCATCATCCAAGAACAAACTATATATACTCTTACTTTGAGCAAGTAGAAATTGACGTTGTTCAGCTATACCTTTTTTAGGTAAATGCCTAATCACGTGCAGATCGCACCCATAAGATTCCAAAATTCGATAGATAGTCTGAAGTGACGGATTAGTATTTATTTCATTGTTCTCAGACTGGTCGGAGATAATCACTGAAAAGTCTTTGAAAGTTTGAAGGCTTAAACTTGTTAGAGTTACCGCTAAAGCAGTTAGTCTATTATATGTTGGAATAAGAACCGAAACTTCTGCCATTTGCTCATAAGTTATTTTAAAAAGTCAAATTAAAAACTATTTGTCATAGTCAGATCGATATCACATGTTCTATTTTTAATTAATCTATCTGATTGAGAAGTAGATAACATTTCTAATGAAGTTTTAAAAACCGTTTCCGGAGGAACTTGATTTAAAGAAAAATCTTTACCGTCAATCGGCGGGTCAAAATATAAAACTTTGTTTTTAACCTGCCATGGAATATGTTGAGGATTTGTCCTGCTATAAAGATCAATTACTGGAGTCCCTAAAGAGGATGCAATATGAACCGGTCCGGAATTATTAGAAATTAGAAGAGGAGAAAGATAAATTAAATTAATTAATTCAGGAAGATCTATTTTGCCTGCCAGAAGGAAAGATCCTTTTCCTACCTGCTGATAAATTTTTGATATATACTCTATTTCACCTTTTATTCCTGTAAAAAGCACTTGATAAGACAATTTCTGTGAAAACATTTTTCCTATTTCAGCAAATCCTTTGGGGGAGTAAATTCTTTTTTTTGAGGTGGCAGTAGTATGAATTATAACCCAGGGCTTTTGTAGATTAACCCCTAATTTTAATAAAACATCTACTAACTTTCTCCTTCCTGATAAAGGAACATTCAACGATAGCTTTGTTTGTTTCGTTTCAAAACCTAATATTTTGACCAAATTGAGTTGTCTTTGTACTTCATGAATGACAAACTCTTGAGGTTCCAAATCATCTTTGTAGTCTGTTATTAGCTGATAACATTTTTCATGGCTATACGCAATCCTTCGATGGATATTGGCCAAAAATGCAATCATCACGGCAGGCATTGGGTTTTGGCTATATACTGTAAAAACAATCGCTGCATCGAATCTTCTGGATTCAATCAGTTTAATCAATTTAAATGTTTCACCTGAATCTGAATGAATATTAGCTGACTTCACCCAGGGAGCTTCAAAAGTTATCGTATCATCTATTTCAGGGATAAATTTAGCTATCTTACTTCCACCAGTTGAGCCAAGAAGTGTTAATTTAGCACTCGGACATGATTCCTTAATCGCTCTAAGTGCAGGAGTAGTCATTAAAAGGTCGCCCATATTATCAAGACGAATAGCTAAAATATTTTTAAAATTATTCTTTCCTTTATTCACCATAAACTTTGAGTACCTTCTCAATAATATTGCTCGTTGATCTTCCTGAAATATAGGGAATAATCTTAACCTGTCCTCCACTACTTTCAATTAAAGATGCCTCTAAGAGATTCTCCTTTCTATAATCTCCTCCTTTAACATAGATATCCGGTACAACCATTTTAATAAGCTCAAGCGGTGTATCCTCAGAAAACCCAGTCACTAAATCCACACATTCAAGTCCACACAGTACCCCAACCCTATCAACTAAGCTATTAATCGGCCTCCCCTCGCCTTTTAATTTTTGAACGCTTTGATCTGAGTTTAAACCGACAACTAGTAAATCTCCTAACATTCTAGCTTGCTCTAAACATCTCACATGTCCAACATGTAAGATATCAAAACAACCATTGGTAAATACAATTTTTTTACCTAACTCTTTATGCACTAAAATCAAAGTTCTAAGCTCTGACCAATCGCTTATAAATTTATTTTTAAATATCATGTATTATTAATCGGGAAAAAATTATTAATTGGAATTTCCACAAAACGGGAATAAATTTTAGTCTGTGAACCAATTCCAAGCTTTTTATAAAGCTTCTCTTTATTACATACAGTAGTTCCTATAGTAGAAGTAACTACCCCTGATGCAGCTGAAGCAATCTCAGCGCAGATTGGAATCTCTGCTCCTTGAGCTAAGGCCAAAGCAAAAATAGATGTAAATGTATCACCTGCCCCCACAGCCTGAGTAGACACTCTCTTTTTAACAAATGTTTGATAAACTACTCTTCCTTGAT
>DAIDIY010000039.1 GCA_027451625.1 Candidatus Daviesbacteria bacterium
AGTCCAGATAACAGGAACCATGAGTATTACAATCTGAGTAAGGTTTAAGCCTCCGGCTATTTTATCCTCAACGGTCGTGATTTGGGCTGGAATAACGGTTGTCCTCATGCTTTAACTGCCTTTCTGGGAAGTTTTGCCTCACTTACTGCCAAAGATCTGGTGGCAGTTGAGCTGTTATCAGTTGTCATAATATTCATAATTTGTCCGCCGAGTTTTCTAAATGTCCCGTTCCTTGAGGTGTACATCACCATCTGCATCATCATGGAAGGAGTTTTTAAAAGGGTTAAAAACAGGCCAATGGCTGCAGCAATTGAAACTAAGGAACCCTTTGAGTTCTCAGGCAAACTTAGAAATGATGAGGCGAGTTGGATAATGACAACATGGACAAAGATTATAAATACAGTGGCTATATATGTTTTTACTGCAACTTCAGCAAAATCAGAAAATTTTGGTATTGCCCAAAGGAGAAAAACTAAGGGAGATAGCACTGCTCCAAGGGAGACCATAATAAGTCTACTGATATACATAAGAAGTAAAACAATTGAGATGATCAGGAAGATGATTAGGAATACTAAGGTGATAATCGGCGTGCTTCCGGTCATAAGTGACTGGAGGTTAATGGCGTTGTTAATCCAAGCCTGGTTAATGCTTCCAGTTGAGTTTAAGACTTCTGAAACTAAAGCATTGGAGGTTATAACGGCATAATTTGCTAAAAACAGGGATGAATTGGCTCCAAGGAAAGATAGTCCTATCCTAGGCAGAAGCTGTCTAAGCTCTACTTCTTCAAAACCGAAAGTGGATGCGCTCATAAAGTGCAATCCTAATAGAGCTACAACCAAGACATAAAGTGAGTCGGTGATGCCAAGGATAACCAGCCAGAATTTAACTATTACTTGATTGCTTAGAAGATCAGGGGTTGTGGTTAGATATCCTATTATTCCATTAACAATTGGTTGGGTAGCTGATTGGACAATGTTTTGCATAAACCCTGATACTGCATCAATCAAAACTTGAGTTAGTCCGTCACTGGGTTTTTGCTCTGTTATAGGTGCAATACTGATTGCTTCGCTAGATGTTCCGTTTGATGGTGAATTAAGAGAATCGGAAAGGATTGAAGTGATTGTGCTTGCTGCCAAGACTATGATCAAACCTATTATGGCATTTCGGATAGTCTTTTTAGCCTGTTGCAGGTTTTGAACATTTCCAGTTGAGGTGATGTAAAGATAGCCTCCTTTGACCAAAAAAAAGACCGCTGAAGCGGTCGCAATCAGAGTAATCATATTTAATGTATCAGAGGTATAGTTGGTAATATTGGGGGAAGCAGCAAACACTGGAGAAGCGTAAGCAAAAAATCCTATCAATGCCGCAATAACTGTTAATAATCCGTTCATATAACAGACTAAATATTATTTAATGGCTGCCGAATGCAGTTCCTGCTACTTGTGTCACAATATTGGATAACACAAATGCAGCGAGTACTATTGCCAGTCCTACAGCTGAATAAACGATAGTTTTCTTTGACCTGTCTAACGCTTCAGGGTTGCCAGAGCTTGTGATATAGCCAAAACCGCCATAGACAAAGAACCCTGCAGCCACGAGTCCTGCGATAGTGACAAATACTTGAATAACATTTTGGATAAATGTCTGGATTTGGCCGACTCCGCCTCCTGCTGTTTGGGCAAATGCCGGGGATGCAGTCGTTAAAGCTGTTAATACTAAAGCTTGGGTTAAAATTATCTTTCTCATATAACCTCCTTTCCTTTGAATATTGGTAGAAATGAGTTATTAATTTTGAAAAAAGAACAAAAGAGGCCTGAAGTGGAGTTGTTGGGCAAGGAGAAAGTAGTAAAGCTTCTTATATTTCTCACTTTTATGTGAGCAGAATTTCTACAAAAAAAGCTGCCGTTTGGGCAGCTAACTTGGCATAAAGATATCAGTTTTAATTTTTAAATGCAAGAGGAAGAAGTTTGAGGTAGATCAGCGAATAATTGTTCTAAACTTGCTATCTTAGTAGCTTCATCTTACAAGGATCGCTGTTCTAAATTTTCTATTAGTTTATGAAATAAAAATAAATCAATCTTAGAACAGATCTCGGTTGTTTCTCTTTGTAAATCTCTGACCCGATTCCGCAACACCACAACTGAATCTGCTAACCAAGCATCAACTTTAAACTTATTGATATGTTCACCTTGAATCCGATTTTTATCAATAATTAAATCTGGATAAATACTTAATCGGTCGATGCACCATCTCATGCTTCCTGGTGTTATTATCCCCTGCAGTATTTGATCCCGTATTAAAAAAGGTGGTAAGGTGTCAGGTTTAACCGAACGAGATCTTTTGTAAACTAAATCTAAATTATTTGATTTTCCGGAGACTGAATCATCCAACAATCGATCTAGATCTAAATGTTTTTTTCTTAATAGACCTGTTCGGAAAACAGGAATTCTTTCACTACCGCTACTATACGTTAATTCTACATGTAATAATTGGCCGTCAACTGTACTGATTCCATCGTTAACTGTGGCATTACATACCTCCCATTTAACTTCAGGACGCAAATGCTCAGAGATATACTGTTTGATAGGTTCTACAAAAAGACCATCTTTAATTTCAGCTTGAGCCATGGATGGATTATATTCTATGGCCAAAGATTGTCAATATTACGTAATATGAATAATTAAGAAGTTTTGAGAGCTTATCAAGAAATTTATTTACACAAACCTGAATAGTCTAGAAAATGCTTCAGTTCGTTTAAATTAGCTTCATATTCTTTTTGGGCTATATCATTAAGCAGTAGCTCTGTCCCATAATCTGATATCTCCTGGGCCTTCCAGAGATGCTGGTAAAAGGATTCTGCTTTCTCATGAATTATTTTATCTTGAGAGATTTTTCCATATTCTTTAAATATTTGACTGTATTTACCCTCGAAAAATATAAGGTCTTTTTCCTTTGGAGCATAAAAAGGAAAATCCCAGTCTATTAGGTAAATCTCACCATCTTCTCCTATCATTATGTTGTTTGGAGATGGCTCACCATGACAGTTAACAAATTCAATATCTGGCATCTTTATCAAATCTGATCTTAACTGATCTAAAGACTTTATCTCATTTAAAAATACATCTTTATATCTAAGATACATTCCCTTGGCTTCTTCCTGATACTCATTCTCAGGTTTTACTTTATCCAGCTGATTTAGAAGATTCACAATTTTTTCTTTAAAGGGGTTATCAAAATCTTCTCTTTTAGGATATGGACCTATAATATCTTTTGATTTATGGATCTTAGCCAGCAGTTCTCCTAATTGTTCAAGCTGATCATCATTTAGCTTTTGTTTTGAGGCAGTTACTCCACTGATATAGTTAAACAAGACTGCTTTATACCCATCTAGGATCAGACAAATATTACCGGATTTAGTTTTTATGGGATATGAGATATTTTTAATTTCACATTTATCAGATAACCTGTTAGTAAATTCAAATACTTGAGGATCAAAATTAGTGTCTTTATATATTTTGAAAAAGTATTTTGCATTAGAACTATCAACTATATAGCTCCATGAAGCCCAACCCTTAGGATTAAAAGTTAAATTTAAAACCCTAATTCCAAATTCTTTTTCGATTAGTGTTCGTAGTCTATCTTTGTCTATATTAGGTTCAGTTACCATGAAGCTAGTGTATCAAAAAAAAAGCTTAATTTGATATACTTAGGATATGGATTATCAAGGAATAATTATTGAGGAGAGTCTAGAAAATAAAGACATCTTAAAAGATGTAAAGATAGTTAAAACTAAGGTTGAGGATGTAACTTTTGAGCATAAATCTCCTTGGATAAAAATTTGGACTATGGATACAGTTGAGATTCCAGAAGGTCAAGTTGATCAACTGGCGGATAAGGTCAGTAAATCCTTAGACTCAGAACATAGCTGGTATGCAGATTTCAAAAATGATTTATTCCACTATATTGTTTTTAAAGATAAAGTATTCAAAGTAGACAGGTCTAAACCCGAAGAATATGAAGCAGTGAAAGGTTATGGTGTATCAATTGGTATTCCTGATTATCAGTTAGACTTTTCACCTGACGATAATGACTGGGAAAGATCTAAACCGAATGATAAGCTAAAGAAAATTATTGAGCAAAGCAGTTTTAAGATAGAGGATGGAATATATATTTATACTAAAGTTTCATCATACCCTCAAACATCCAATCACTTTTTAGTAACAAAGGATAGTGATGAGATAACGGTAGTTACAACAGAAGATAGACTGAATGAGCTGAATTTGATAGAGAAGAATAAAGACAGTTATAAGCTGATTGCTTTAAACGTCTCCATTCCTTTTTATTCAGTTGGTTTCTTGTCTACAGTAAGTTCAGCTATAGCCAAAGAAGACATGAATATCTTAATTGTTTCTACTTACTCCAAAGATTATATTTTGGTTAAGAAAGATATGATAGATAAAGCAAGAGAGGTTCTACTAAATTTAGGTTTTAAGGAAGGATAATATGAAAACCAGATTTGTAAGAGTAACCACTAAAGATAAGTTAATACTTCAAGGGCTGCTATATGAACCGGAGCAAAAAACACAAGAAGTTGTTATTCATATCCATGGAATGGGAGGAAACTTTTATGAGAATAGATTCCTAGACTCTATGGCAGAAGATTTCACAAATAATGGCTGGGCATTTTTAATAGTTAATACCAGAGGCCACGATATGATGGCTGATTTTCCAGTTGAAGGGGAAAAGGAGAGATATAAAAGGATAGGAAATGCTTGGGAGAGATTTTCAGATTGTGTACTCGATATCAAAGCCTGGGTAAATTTCATTAATACAGAGGGTTTTAAAAATATTGTCTTACAAGGACATAGTTTAGGAGCTGTTAAAGTTGTCTACTACTTGGTTAAAACAGAAGATAAAAGAATAAAACGGTTATTACTTGCTTCACCTCCTGATATGGTGAAGCTCAGCCAGAAATGGGAACATCATAGCGAGATGCTGACCTTAGCTCAAAAGATGATAAAAGACAAAAAAGGCAAAGAAATCCTTCCTAAGCAGCTGGATAACTGGTATTATCTATCAGCTGCTACCTATGTAGATTTTAGCTTGCCTGAAAACCCAATAAATATCTTTAATATCCATGAACCTAATGCTTCATCACTTTTGGGTAAAGTTGATGTCCCCGTCTTGGCTTTCATAGGGACTAAAGATTACTGCACAGTTGTCCCCGCAAAGAAGGGTTTAGAGATATTAAAAAAGAAGGCAGTTAATTGTCCTAAGTTTGATACTCTTTTTATAGAAGGAGCTACTCATAGCTACTTTGGGCACGAGAAAGAAGTTGCTAGGTTGGTGTCAAACTGGATCAACAAACACTAGAAATATGAGTAATTTCAAGTATACCTGGAAAAATAAAGAGGCGAACTTTGGTCCACCAATTGAAACAGAGGTGCCAAGCGGTTCTCATGTTTCAATTGAATGCATTTTAAAGTTTAATGGTCAATATATTGCTTTAAGAAGACCAGATGCTATTCCAGATCATGAAATTCCTGAAAAAGCTCAGAAGTTGGGTAAGCCTTGCTTATATGACGTATACGGTTTACCCAGATGGGGAGAAACAACCGATGGGTTTGTTAATCGTATTGTGAAAGAACAATCTGGAGTAGAAACAAGTAATTTCCGAACTTCCTATTTGGATATGGGAGTAAGTGACGAGAGTCAACAGTGGTATATTGAGCCTGTTATCTTTGTTGAGGTTAAGCAGTTACCTATGCCTGGATATTATGGCAATGAAGTGACTGAGGTTGTGACTTTTGATAAAAGAAGTGTCCCAGATGATTTTGGATGGTGGAGTAAAGAAGAAATTGAGGAGTTTTTAAATAAATATGACTAACATGATTATTGGTAAAGGTAAATTAGCCGGGAAAGGCGTATATGCAGGAAGGATTTCAAAAAAGGTGAGATTGTCTGTAGGTATAATTTAAAGCCATTAAGCAAATAAGAATATAATAAACTACCAGGAAGCAAAAAAAGGTTTTGCCATACTCATTGGGGACAGATTTACCTTTATTTAGAACCTCAGAGGATGATGGGCAGTAGCTGCTTATAACTTAGATTCTTTTGTTTTTTCTTCTTTTTTCTTCTTTTTGAGAAGTAAAATACAAAGAATACCAATAACAATAAGGAGGACAAGGATAATTGCTCCTAAAACAATTGGCATTATGGAATCATAGTTTAATTTAATAGAAATATTAATAGATATATCCTTTTTGTTTCCACTAACTGTAATTTTGTCCTGTCCTTTGTATCCGTTGTATGCAAGCGCAATGGTATGATTACCTCCTTCTACATTAGAAAAACGCGCAATACCGTTTTTATCGGTAACAGTTCGCATCGGGACAGAATGAAGTTCGACAACTGCTCCTACAACTGGTTGGCCGTTGTTTTCCACTTTAATGGCTAAATCATAGCCAGTATTTGTTGTTAATGATTGTGGCTGGGGAGTGGAAGGACAATTTATTTGTAACTGCATTCCAGGAGACAAGTGAGATGTCAGAGATGGATATTGCTTGATGTTTTGATCAACAATTGTCTCAAAGTTATTTCCATTTCCAAATTTTTCCTGCGCAATTGCCCAAAGAGAATCTCCGGGCTGGACTGTATATGTACATTCTTGTAAAGTACTTGGTTTTGCTGATTGGGTTTGGTTGACTATGGAAATAGTTTTAGTTGGTTGTGATGTGGGTGTGACAGTTTCAGTTTGTGATTGACTTTGATTTTGGCTTGATACAGATGCATTTTCAGTCTCTGTAGTTATACCGGTAACAGTTTGCGACCAATTTCCAGGCATGCAGCCATTTAGCGCCTGAACCTTAAAATAATAGGTTGTGTTGGGATTAAGACTATTTATTGTATAGGGGATTGCCCCGCTTGTATCAGAATAATTAAAGGATGTACTATATTGATTTGCATTTGAGTTGATTCCATAACTTATTACATATCCAGTACCTGGAGTTACAGGTGTGAAATAAAGTGTTGCAGTTGAGGGAGATGTTGCTATTTGAAATAAATTAGATGCTCCATTTGGAGCTGTATTTGTGCAGCTACTTGGACTAGATGGCGAAGAAGACGTAGAATTACTGTTTGTGGGTGTTGATGTAGGTGTTGGCGTTGGGGCTGATGTGTTCCAATTAGTTAAATTAGTTCCATAGGAAAATGTACTATCATAGGCAATTGCTGATGCATTTATATTATTACTGTCTTGGGGGTTCAGATAGCTAAAGATTCGTGTTCCTTGCGGATCAATTTTAAATTGTGTTCCATTAGTTGATGATCGAAGGGCAAGAAGATTTCCTGATGATCCTTGAAATGTGGTCGTATTGGTGATTGTTGTTGTGGTAGAAGCAGGAAATGTAAGGTTGGCTGAAGAAGCCACAGTTTTTGTAAGATTATAGAATGTTGTTGTTCCTGATAGTGTTTGGTTTGTGCCATTGAGGGTTACTGTTGCTGTGGATGGAGTAAATGTTCCGGAATTAGACCAATTACCTGCAACGCTCAGATTATTCCCGCCAGTATTAACTGTGCCAGATGTAATAGTAAAGTTATTATTTATCGCTAACGCATTATTTAATGTCCAGGAGCCAGTCCCATTAAAGGTAAGGTTGTAATAGTTTTGTCCTGTTGGTAAAGAAGTATAGGTACCTGATCCATTAAAGTTAATAGTACCTGCACTCGCCGCGTTACTATAATTAAATCCGCTAAGTGTTTCTCCCCCTTGAAGCGTTAGTGTGCCGCTATTTGTCGCCAGGCCTGATGTTGCACTGGTATCGTTGAAGGTAAGATTAGACCCCCCTAGCGTAAGAGTAGAACCACTATTTATAGTTAATCCTGCAACGACATCATTTGCTGTCATAGTTGGTTGATAGGTCCCACTGCCAATGGTGATTAACGTGTATGGGTCTGGAATTGCGCTAATATTCCAATTATTTGCATTTTCATAATCAGTTGAGGTCCCGCCAGTCCAGGTAGCTGATGTGTGGTTTCCTGCTGCAAGGGCTGCAATTTCTGTTGCAGAAAGTGCGCGATTATACATTCGCAGATCATCAAGCTTCCCATTATAATAGCCACTCCAATCTTGACTCAAACCAATATCTAATGGGAGAGAATTTGTTGTGTCGCCAATATTAATACCTGACCACGTTTTATCTAGTACTCCATTTTTATACCATTTGACTGTTTGTGCGGAGGAATCATATACAAGAGCCCAGTGTTGCCATTTATTTATATCTACGACAGAAGATGAATAAAGATAATAATTATTGCTAACTGTTCCTTTTACGCGGAGATTAATATATGGCTGGCAAGAAGTACTAGGCGTTGGACAGCTTTGCGAGCCATCATCATAAATAACATACCCAGGCTGGTCACCACCGCTATCATTTTTCTTACTGACTATTCCAGAGCTATTTGTATTATTCCATGATGTTGGGTTCATCCAAAAAGCAATAGTAAAACTACCAGTAAAATTAATACTTGAGGAGTTGGGAACACTTACATATTGATTTGACCCGTTAAAACTAAGACTTCTACTATCTGGAAACGTAGTATATGGGACACTTGTGCTAGCAGAAGGGGAGTTTTGTGGGGTTCCGTTATTTGATCTTCCAGAGGAATCAATGACAGAGCCCGATCCGCCACTTGTAGTTTCATCTAATTTCCAATAGCCAACAAGTGTATCATTTGAGGTAGTAGCATGGACATTGGGAGTAAAAAGGAGAAAAGATACAATAAGAAAGAGAAAGACACTGCATGTTAATAATGTTTTTCTCATATCTAAAAGCACCACAAATGTGGGTTACATTAAGAATCTCTAATGGATAGATTTATTACAAGAAGTAAGCAGTTAAGCTAGAAAAGGCTTTGTTATATTTTTAGCTTTTTAATTTCCTTCCACCGTTGCTTCATCTTCCCAAAGTATCCTACATTATCTTCTTTTCCTACTTTTGTATAGATTATCTCATAATATTCATTATATTCAGTTTCTTGACCTACTAATTTCATTGGTCTGGATATTTTTTGAGTTATCTTGACCCTTCGGATTTTTCCATAAGAATTAAGTAATTCGACACAATCTCCTGGCGGGACTGTTATATCCATACTTGTATCATGAGTTGTTGAAAAACCTAAATCTGTCCTAAGATGATCTTGTTGAGAATATGAAAGAGTATGTAGTAGTCTCTCCATCTTGAGGGTTATACAAACCAACAATAACTAATTCAACCTGTATCAAACCCTGATTGAAATTAAGGTTTGATATTATGCTAGACGGGCAAAAAATGAGAATTATTGAGGACGTTAGAACTAACTATTTTCTTAGAAGGTTAGATAATATTACTTCTAGAGACTCCTCGACTCTTTGTCGAATATCTTCTTCATCTCCTAAAAATACCTGGCGTGGTCTTACTCGTAGCCCTTTATTAATAAAATCTAGTTGAGGAAGAGAATTCAAGGTAATAAACCCTTGAGGAGGATAGTCTAGTCTATAATGAAGATTTACTACATGTTGATCTGCTTCATAACTTCCACTATGATAAGTACCCATCATTGCACTCCCCATACGAAAATTACGAGTATACGTTCCAGCTCTGGCTGTACAAGTTAATGTATATAATTTCATCCTCAAATCGGTATCGCTATTACTGTTTGTCAGATACAAATTGTAGCCGTCCCATCTGCTATCAAAAAAATCTGCTTTTCTTTCTGGTCTAGTAGGTTCTCCAAAAATTTTTCTCATTTCATCTTCTAATGTATGCATAGAATCAGTAATCCCCCAACCACGAAGGACTTCTAACCCAGAATCGAAAAGTTCCCTTTGATATTCTTCCAACCTCGCAATTGGTGGTTTATTTGCTTCATTTTCAACATATCTTTGATAAATAGCATGCAATCTATCTCCAAATTCACTCATAAGATGTTTATATTATAGGATGGAAAACTATCCTTTTCAAGAAAATCTCTTTGATGAGTTCTAATTTGTTCAATATTCATAATAGGGATTATATCATCTACCCACACCTCAATTTACTGTATTCCTTGAACAAAAATGCTTATACTTGATCCATGACTCAAGATACCACTGATAAAACGAAACAACCAGAAAGTTGGAAAAACAGAGTCTAACATTGCTAATGTTTATAGCTATTTAAAGATAGATTATACTAACGAATCTCTAAATGAGTCACTAAAGGACTGAATATGTTGAAAATTATTAAAAAGAAAGCAGTAGATGCGCCTACATATTTTGACTTCTCCTCCAAGGAGAAGAAAAGATTATTCAAGAGGCTGCTAGAGAAGCGAATAAGCTGCAGATTGCATTAATTAAGATGTAGTTCGATGTTGCAACTATGGAGAACTTATTATAATATAAGTTCATGGCAGAAGATAATAGAGAAGAATCTCGATCCGAACCTACTCCAGAAGAATACAAAAAGAGTTTAAGAACGATTTTAGTTGTCTTAGATGATGATATCTTTAATAGAAGGAAGGATCTTAATTCAATCTATAAAACATTGCAAGAAGATATGGAGGATCATCCAGAAATTGCCGAATTTGTAGCTAGAAAAATGAGTAGATCTTTAACCTTAGAGGAAGCTAATCTAATTGGAGAAACAGCACTTGTAGTCTACAATGCAATGAATGCGTTGTATAACCTTAAATCTTCAGAAGGACCAAAACCCCCGGAATCGTGTCAAGTATACGCTTTAGGGTACAATGATTCTGTACTGTTAATTTCTTCTTAACCGCCTTTTAAATTCTTCAGGACTCATCTTTAAGGTTATGTGTATTCTTTTTTTGTTGTAATAGTTGATGGTTTGATGGATTTCTA
>DAIDIY010000040.1 GCA_027451625.1 Candidatus Daviesbacteria bacterium
CCCATTTTTGGGCCAAGAAAATGGTTGGGAAAGATCAGTACTTCGGATATCAGCAAGTGGTGAAATAAAGCTTCCAGATCCTTTACTGATAGTTGAAAGAGCTTGTGCTCCAGGAATATCTAATGTTATGAGGGACTCAAGAGGAGGCTGACCTTTGGAGTTAATAATCTCTCCTATAATTGGTAAAGTTCCGCTTGTAGTAAATGAAGCAGAAGTCGTAAATTGAAGAGAATTAGTCAGAGGGTAATAATTTGCCCCCGAATTAATCTTAAAGTAATAAGTAGTATTTGGAGAGAGATTTGTTAAATTCACAAAATGAATTTTATGGTTTTGAGGACCATTCATATCTCGAGTATCAGTAGCAGTTTGAGTAAAGTTAGAAGATGTACCAAACCTAACAAAACCTGGAGTTTCCTGGTTTGTCTCCCAAGAGATAGAAGCTTGCGAGTCGGTTATATTAGTTATAGTTATATTCTCTGGAGATATTAAAGGAGCTGCATGAGATTGAAATATCTGATTTTGATTAACTAAAAATACAGCTCCTCCTAATCCGATAAAAAGTATAGCTAGTCCTAAAAGAGTGGGAATTTTAATTGAATTCAAGAATCCTTCCGAATTTATCATACAAAGTTTATAAACTATTAATAGTACTTTGATCAAAATTTGGATCCACCGGAGTAAGAAGTTGTTGGATTTCAGCTGGAGGATGAATCTGGGCTTGAGAGTGAATAATATCAAGAACTGTCCATACAACTACGGTAATAAAAGTAAGTATGATAATAATTAAGAATTGCTTGCTAGTCATATTATTTTAAATAATAAGATTTCCCAGAGATAGAAACAAATAAAGGTTTGTCTGGTTGTTTAGAGAGACTAAGATTTGTTATGGTTAAAATAGATTGTGATTTATTAAAATTATCAAGGACAGTAAGAGCCTGATTAAAATCTCCTTCAATATTATAAGTAAAATCAATCTCTCCTAATGTAGTTTTCGGTTGATTAACATTTGATGCATCAAATATTGTTATAGGTTGAACTTCAAGTGCAGAAACTGTAGCTCCGGTAGGAGTTAGATTCTGCAGTGAATATAATAGTGAGGTTACTGCTGGTTTAGGGGGGATAGCCGTATCTATTTTTTCTCTAGTTTTAGCTCCTAATGCATCTAGGTTGTTTTTTGCTTCAGTTAATGTTTTAGACTTATTTTCAAGTTGCTTTAGTACTTCTGTATTCTGATTGAGAGTCTTTTGTAGATTTAATATTGTTGAAATTGTTGGTTTTAAAGCAAATACTAACATTACGGCAATTGTTATAAGGCTAAATATGTAAGGTGCAAATGATTTAACTATCGGATTCTCGATAACTGGACGTATATAAGTATAGTATCGAGAGTATTGGATAGCAGTTTTGGCCATGATTAACTTTGACCTCCTGAGGAAGTGTTTAATTTTCCAGTTATAGTAAAATCTGTAGCTCCTTTAAAAGAGATGTTTGATAAAGTAATTTGGGTAAAATGAGGATCTTTTTTTAAAGCGGCCAAAAATGCTGATAGATCTAGATTTGATGGAGTCACTCCGGATATGATTATATTTGTCGCTGGAAATGTTTGAGTTCGATCGAAAGTGATATTAGTTAAGGTAATATCAGTTGGAGTCAAATCTGCAATTATTTTAATAATTGAACTAAAAGCAGGATTATTACTTTTTGCTACCTTTATGCTTTGGAGCTGAAGTTGAACTTGCTTAACTGCGTTCTCTGTGCTTTGAAGACTTTGTATGTAGGGCTCTTGATCTTTAATTTTTGAGTTGATATTGGAAATATCGTTATCTAACTTGTATCTGTAAATAAATGCTGCCACTACGATTATCTCAACAAAAACCACTATAAATCTACCGCTTGAAAGAAGCCAATTAAAAGCTTGGATATATAACTTTGGTCTCTCTCCTTTATGGACAAATAAATTAACTTTGAAAAGGAATTTTTTAGATTTAACAGGAGCAGCCATAGCTTAAGTTTAATACAAAGTCGTAAAAACTCAAAGGTTAATGTTAAAAAATTTATATATCTAAGCAGCTTTTATAAGAAGAGAACTTAGTCTAGATTTAATCCTTGAAGCGCGGTTTTTATGAATCAGATTCACTTTGACAGCTTTATCTAAAGAGCTAAAAGCTTGAGATATACTTTTTTCATTCGGTTTTCTTCTAGCTATTTTAAGATTCATCTCCATTTTTAACTCTCGACGTCTATTACGTTCAGTTCTGGTTTTGTCTTTGCGCATTTTTTTAATTGCGGATTTAATAATTGGCATAATGCGAATATTATCATGGTGATACAATTTCTGCAACATTTTCTGTTAGAATTATTGGAATATGGTTAAAAATTTTCTTGAACTACTATCACGCCGCCAATCTTCAATCTTATCAGGAGCAACGGTTTTAATGATTACTACAGTTGCGGCTAAAATCTTGGGTTTGGTACGCGATCGACTTCTGGTGCATACATTTAGACCATCTGAAGTTGCGAATTTTTTAGCTGCTTTTAGAATCCCTGATTTAATGTTTCAGTTGCTTATATTTGGAGCAGTCTCTGTGGCATTTATACCGGTTTTTACGGAAATAAATCACCGTAAAGGAAGCCAGGAGGCGTTTGAGTTTGCTTCAGATATTTTAAATATAGTTATCCTAGGATTTATTATGTTCTGTATTTTAGCAATGGTATTTGTTCAGCCGTTAACGGAGTTAATAGTTCCAGGTTTTAGCCATAATCAACAGCTCCTAACTGCTAATCTTACCCAAATAATTTTATTAGGACAGATACTTTTGGCTGTGGGAGCATTTTTTACAGGAATTCTACAATCATATCAGAGATTTTTGATGCCTGCTTTAGCTGCAGTTGTATATAATTTGGGTATTATTATTGGGATTGTTTTTTTTGTTCCGGCTTTCGGGATCTACGGTCCTGCTTTGGGTGTAGTATTAGGTGGAGCGTTACATGTTTTATTACAGCTTCCGTTTGTCAGCTCGTTGGGATTTAATCATCGTTTAAGTTTTAATCTTTTTCGAGGTAGTATTCATGAAGTTTTGCGTCTTATGAGTATGAGGACGGTTGGAGTCGCAGTGGAGCAGATTAATGAAACAGTAGGAATTGTTTTAGCTTCTTTTATAACTTCTTCATCAGTTACTTTTTTAACATTCGCACAACATTTACAGACAGCACCTGTAGGTCTATTTGCATCTTCTCTCGCTCAGGCTGCACTACCTGTTCTCTCACAGGAGAAAGCCAAAGAAGAAATGGGACTTTTTAAAGGTACATTTTTGACTACCTTTCATCAGATACTATTTTTAACTCTTCCTGCTGCGGCTGTCTTAATAGTTTTGCGTATTCCTGTAGTACGCCTAATTTTTGGAGCGGCACAATTTAACTGGGATGCTACAGTTTTAACTGGAAGAACAGTAGCATTTTTGTCGCTGGGTCTTGTAGCACAGTCGGTTGTCCTTCTCTTAGCGCGTGCCTTTTACGCTTTAAAAGATACTAAAACCCCTGTGATTGTTTCTTTAATTACTGTCACTCTAAATATCTGTTTAAGTTATACTTTTGTCCGTATACTCCATCTTCCTGTTTGGAGTTTGGGTTTATCTTACGCGATAGTATCAAATTTTTCTGTCATTTTATTAGTTTTTTTCTTAGAAAAAAAGATCGGAGGACTTGGATTTTCAGAGTTCTTCTTCCCGGCAGGGAAGATGGTTTGTGCCGGAGTTATTGCAGCGATTGCTTTGTATGTTCCCATGAAAGCTCTAGATAAATTAGTCTTTGATACCACACACACTGTAAACTTAATTTTATTGACCGGCATCGCTTCATTTTTTGGATTATCTATTTATTTGATTTTAGTATGGATAATGAGAGTTCGTGAGCTTGAAACTTTTCTGAATCTTCTAAAAAGACTGATCAAGCTTAAGTTTGATCCTATAGATAAAACTCTATCTGATGTCGAAAGTGTTTAGTTTAATCATTTGAAGATCTCATTTGCCTTCTCTGGAAGATTTTTAATTATTTTTTTAGCCAAATGATATCGTTTCTGGTAGGATAAAGTTTTTTCATAAGATCTGCAATTTTCTTAGCTTCTTAATCAGAGTATAATTGCAGAATGAATATTAGAAACTTTTCGATTATCGCTCACGTTGATCACGGAAAATCAACTATAGCCGATAGATTTTTAGAGATTACAGGTGCTGTTCCTAAAGACAAGCTACAGCCTCAACTCCTTGATTCATTAGCTTTGGAAAGAGAGCGAGGGATCACTATCAAGTTGGCGCCTGTACGATTGGAATACAAATTATTTGGGACAGATTATACTTTGAATCTAATCGATACACCAGGTCATGTCGATTTTTCTTATGAGGTATCACGTTCTTTGGCTGCAGTTGAAGGAGCTATTTTATTAGTTGATGCGACTCAAGGAATTCAAGCCCAAACTTTGTCCCATGGTTTATCTGCTTTAGATCAGAATTTAGCCTTAATTCCGGTTATAAACAAAGTTGATCTACCTAATGCTGATGTAACTAAAGTTAAGAGACAATTATCAGAGATGTTTGGTTTTTTAGAGAGTGAGATCATACTTGCTTCAGGAAAAACAGGATTGGGAGTAGATAATATTTTAAAAGCAATAATAGAAAAAGTTCCAGCACCTCAAGTCAAAAGTGAGGGCCCTCTTAAAGCTTTAATATTTGATTCATTTTTTGATCCGTATAAAGGAGTAGTGGCTCAAGTAAAGATAGTTGAAGGAAAGGTCCCGTCACTTGAAAGTGGAATTAAGTTTTTGGGTACAGGTGGAGTTGGACAAGTACTAGAAAAAGGGTACTTCTCGCCTTCACTAAAACAAGTTGATTCTCTTGTCTCTGGAGAAATTGGTTATATAGCCACAGGGGTAAAAGTTCCAAATTTGGTTCAAGTAGGAGATACGATTACAGCAAAGGATGTAAAAGATATTAAACCTTTATCTGGCTATAAACAGGTTAAACCAATGGTGTATGTTGGACTTTACCCAATAGATCAGTCAGAGTTTAGCAGCTTAAAAGATGTTTTGGCTAAGTTTAGGCTATCTGATCCTGCTTTTTCCTTTGAACCTGAGCATTCACTTGCTTTAGGAGCTGGTTTCCGCTGTGGATTTTTAGGATTATTACATGCCGAGGTGGTGCAGCAGAGGCTTTCAGAAGAATTTAAGATGGATCTTTTGGCAACAACGCCTTCAGTTGAGTATTTAATAGGAGATAAATCAATTACTTCACCATCTGAATTAGAACGAGGTGAGCATATTGAAGGATTAAAGGAACCGTGGGTAATTTTGCGAATTTTTACTCCGGCTTATTATATTGGTGCAATTATGGAATTAGTTTCTGAAAAGAGAGGATTGTTTAAAAACCAAACCTATTTTGGAAGTCAGGTCGAGCTTGTTTATGAGATGCCTTTATCCGAGATGATTACAGATTTCTATGATAAGCTGAAATCGTCATCTTCTGGATTTGCTTCTTTGGATTGGGATTTTTTCGAGTTTCGAGAGGTGGATGCAGTTAGAGTTGATGTTTTAGTTGGCGGCAATAAAGTGGATGCTCTTTCAACAATTACTGTAAAGAATAAATCAGAATTTTTAGGAAGAAGACTAGTAGAGAAACTTAAGCAAGTTCTTCCTAGACAGAATTTTGAAATTTCAATACAGGCCGTAATAGGAGGAAAGATTATTGCCCGCGAAACACTGTCAGCTTATCGTAAAGATGTTACTGCCAAACTTTATGGAGGGGATAGAACTAGAAAAGATAAGCTTTTGGAAAAACAGAAAAAAGGTAAAAGAAAAATGAAGATGATAGGAGAAGTGGAGATCCCTCAGGAAGCTTTCTTATCAATTCTAAAATCCTAATTAAATTATGATATTTTCTCCAATACTCTGAGTTTGCCGCTTCTTGATCTTGGATTTTGTTTGATCTCTTCCTCAGTCGGTTCTTCGGGCTTTTCGGTAAGAACCTTAGCTCTTTTCATATTTTCTTCTTGAATAAAAAAATTTTTAACAATTCTATCTTCAAGTGAATGGAAACTGATGACTACCAATCTCCCCCCCGGAGAAAGTAAAGAAAAAGCTTGTGGTAGGGCTGACTTTAGACTGTGTAACTCATCATTAACAGCTATCCGTAGGGCTTGGAAGACTCTTGTTGCAGGATGTGTCCTGTCGATGTGACTTCTTGGACGAACTGAAAGTATAATATTTGCTAGCTCATCAGTAGTTTCTATGGCTTTTATCTTTCTAAACTCAATGATTTTTCTTGCAATCATTTTGGCAAAATGTTCTTCCCCCAATTTAAAAAAGAGCTCAATAAGCTCTCCTTGATTTAACCCATTAATTAAATCCATAGCTGTCGTCTGCTCTGATAGCTGGTTCATTCGCATATCAAGTGGAGCATTTTTGTTAAAGCTAAATCCTCGAGAAGCTTTCTCCAATTGATGAGTGGATACACCTAGATCAAAAAGAACTCCATTTATCCTTATAATGTTTTTAGATGAGGGAGATTTTGTATAGTGTTTATTATCAAAGCTGTTTGAGATAAGTCTGTTGCTAATATTGCTAATAATACTTTCAAGGTTAGAAAAATTGTCCTGATATAAAATAAGATCAGGAGAATAGGCTTCTAAATGACTATCAAAAGTTTTTATATTTAAGTTATGCTTTTGACCAACTTCATTTATTGCTTCTGAATCTATATCGATTCCTATAACTTTTCCTTCCTTATCTAAAATACCTTCAGTATGTCCACCACCTCCTAGATTAGCATCTACATACCAGTGTCCCGGATGAATATTTAAATAGGAAATAACCTCATTTAGCAATACAGGAATATGATAAGAATTCATAAGAAAAAAATTTATATTTTGTATTTTCCTGTTATTTTACACCTTCTGTATCCGTTTTTAACTGATCTCTTGACAAGGTTTAGCACTCATGTTAATTTACTGCTAATGGTTTGCACCGTTTACCAGATTTGATATAAAAAGTATGATGGATTTAACAGATAGACAAAAACAATTATTGAAGGCGATTATTGAGCTATATGTTAAAACTGGAGAGCCTATTGCATCAGAGGCTTTAGAAAAGAATTACAATTTAGGAGTATCTCCGGCGACAATAAGAAACGAAATGGTGAAACTATCGGATTTGGGATATCTCAAGCAGCCCCATACTAGCGCTGGAAGAGTCCCTACAGCATTAGGCTTTCGTATTTTTATAAATGAGTTGATGAAGCTTAAGGATCTACCAATAGTCGACGAGGTAACTATTAGACAACAATTACTGGATCATCGAGATGAGTTTAGAAGGATGGTTCAAGAGGCTGCAAGAGCTCTTGCTAAAAAATGCGGAACTTTAGCTTTATCTATAAGTAATGGAGATCTCTATTATACGGGAGCAGCTAATATTTTAGAGTTGCCTGAGTTTTATGATATTGATGTAGCGAGATTTGTTTTATCGCTTTTAGATGAATCTCATCTTCTACAACAGATACTTGCTAAAGCTTCTGGAGAAGGATCATTGCATGTTATCTTTGGCGAGGAAACTGGGTATGAGTACTTAATGCCAACAAGTTTTGCTTTTTTAGATTATGACCTGGATACAACACATAGAGGAATTATTGGAGTTGTAGGTCCTAATAGATTAAATTTTCCAGTAGTAATTCCTTATTTAAGATATGTTGGAGGACTTTTAGAAGAAGCTTTAAGATAGGTTTCTAAACTGGATATTTATATAATATGGCTAAAACTAATAATCAAAAGATAGACAAAGCAACAGTAGATGAATCTCAGTATATAGAAGATGAAATTGCTTCAGCTTCTGCAGACGGAGAGCTGAAACAATTTGAATCTCAGATAGCCGGATTGGAAGATCAGTTAAAAAGAGCATTAGCTGATTACAGAAATTTGGAGAGAAGAGTTTCAGAGGATAGTTTGGCGATTGTTAATTATTCACGGTCTCAATTCTTATTAAAGTTTCTTCCAATATTAGATCACCTTAATCAGGCCGTTGCGGGAGCTGAACAGCAGGGTGAGTCATCAGGATGGTTGACAGGGGTAAAGATGGCTCTTAAACAGATGCTTCAGATTTTGAATGAAGAAGGATTAGAGGTAATTACTGGCGATACTTTCGATCCAAATATCCATGAAGCTGTTGATACAGCTGAAGGGGATGAGGGTAAGATCTTGAAAATTTTACAAAATGGATATATGTTAAATGGTAAAGTTATCAAGCCTGCTAAAGTAGTTGTAGGCAAAAGTTCAGATAAAATAGATGAAGGAGGAAAATAATTAGTTATGGCAAAAATTATTGGTATAGATTTAGGTACAACAAATAGCTGCATAGCTGTAATGGAAGGTGGTAAACCTAAAGTTATTTATTCTTCTGAAGGAGAAAACATTATCCCTTCAGTGGTTAATCCAGTAAAAAATATAGTTGGTAGAGTTGCGAAACGTCAGGCTGTTGTTAACCCTAAAGAAACTATATTTTCAGTTAAAAGATTAATGGGACGTAAATTTAAAGATGAGGAAGTTCAGAAAGATATGAAGTGGTTGCCATATGATATTAAAGAAGGTCAAAATGGGATGGCAGTTGTCTCTGTTGAAGGTCATGATTACACACCTCAAGAAATTTCCGCTATGGTTCTACAAAAGATTAAGGCAGATGCAGAGAGCTATCTTGGAGAAAAAGTAAGTGAGGCTGTAATTACAGTTCCAGCATATTTCGATGATGCACAAAGACAAGCAACTAAACAAGCAGGAGAGATAGCCGGATTAGATGTAAAGAGAATAATAAATGAACCGACTGCTGCAGCTTTAGCTTACGGACTGGATAAATCGCATGCCCATACAATTGCAGTTTATGATTTAGGAGGGGGTACATTCGATATCTCAGTTTTAGAGTTAGGGGATGGAGTTTTTGAAGTTAAATCTACAAATGGAGATACACATTTAGGAGGGGATGATTTCGACCAGAGGATTATTGACTTCTTAGTAGAAGAGTTTAAGAAAGAGCACGGAATTGATTTAAAAAACGATAAGC
>DAIDIY010000041.1 GCA_027451625.1 Candidatus Daviesbacteria bacterium
GATGTGCTTTGTCCAATAATAGGCAGAGTCAGTATGAATATGACCACTATAGATGTTTCAAAAGTAAAAAATATATCAGTCGGGGATAGTGTGATTATATTTTCTAATATTGCTTCCGATTCTAACTCAATTGAAGGATCTTCTAAAGTTTGTGATACTATATCTCATGAACTTTTAATCCATATAGATGAATCTATAAAAAGAGTAATTGTAAACTAATATGGTAAAATTAGCATTTGTTACAAGCAATGATTCTAAAGCTGCTCAGTTAAAAAAATATTTAAATCTTGATATTGAGCAGATAAGAATTGATCTTCCGGAGATACAATCTACAAACTTAGCAGAAATAGTTGAGAAGAAAGCCAAAGAAGCCTATAGTAGAACTAGTCTTCCAACCATTGTTGAAGATACATCTTTAGTGTTTAACGCTCTTGGGAACCTTCCTGGCCCGCTAATAAAATGGTTCCTCCAAGAACTGGGAAATGAAGGATTGACTAAACTTTTAAACGGTTACTCTGATAGATCAGCAAAAGCTGAGGTTGGTTATGGTTTTTATGATGGAAATTTATATAAGTTCTTTTCATCAGGGATTGAAGGCCGAATCGCCCTTACGCCTCAGGGTAAGGCCGACTTTGGATGGGATCCAATATTTATTCCAATTGGAGAAAATCACAGTTGGGCTCAGATCCCAGAAGAAGAGAGAGCAAAAACATCAATCAGAAAAAATGCGCTTACTGAATTAGAAAAATTTCTAAATTTTCACATCAAATAGATGGAAACATATAAAAACAAAAAAGTACTGATTTTTGGTCTTGGAACTAATCAAGGTGGGGTAGGGTCAGCAAAATTTTTTGCAAAACAAGGAGCCATTGTTAGAATAACTGATATAAAGAGCAAAGAAGATCTTCAACCCTCAATCGATCAATTAAAAGAGTTTAGAGGAATTGAATATTTTTTAAAGGGCCATCGAGAAAAGGACTTTGACTGGGCTGACTTAATTATTAAAAATCCAGCCGTAAAACCGAATAACAAATTTTTGATATATGCTAGAAATAAAGGAAAAAGAATAGAAACTGATATAAGTATATTTTTAAATTTTATAAATCCTCAAAGAATTATCGGCATTACTGGCACAAAAGGAAAATCGACTACAGCTTCACTTATCTTTCAGATATTAAAAAGTGTAAACAAAAACGTAGTCTTTGCTGGAAATATTGGTACAAGTGTATTGGATATAATTGATAAAGTAAATGATCAAACTCTGATTATATTAGAGCTTTCATCTTTTCAACTTGAAGGATTTAAGATTAAGCTAGTCTCTCCGCATTGGGCACTTATAACTAATATATTTCGCGATCATTTAAATTATTATTCATCAATGGATGAATATATATCTGCCAAAAGAATTATCTGTAAATATCAAAAAAGTGATGATTTTTTAATAATTGGAAAAGACGATCCAATTGCAGATACTTATCAGTTTACAAATGGTCTGCAGTCGCAAATTATCAAATTCTCAGCAGATAACTTACCGAAAAATTTTTCTTCGATACTTCAAGGAGAACATAATTTAAAAAATATTGCCGCTGCATACCAGACTGCTAAAATGTTTAATGTTGAAGATAAATTAATTTTCCAAATTTTATCTAGTTTTCAAAGTATCGAGTTTCGTCTCCAAATAATTAAGGAATGGAATAAAGTTAAGATAATAAATGATACAGCCGCAACTAATCCTAATGCCGCTATACAGGCTCTTAAAAGTTATCCAAACTCTATTCTGATTACTGGAGGACAAAATGCTAATTTAGACTACGGGGAATTTGCTGAAGCTATTAATAAATATGCCAAATCAGCATATCTTCTTCCAGGGGATGCAACTGAAATTTTTAAATCAAAACTTGTAAATGTAAAAGACGAATCATCTGATTTGAGAAAATTATTAACTGAAATTAAAAATGAAATTCGGCCAGGAGATGTTATTCTCTTTTCTCCAGGTGCAAAATCATTCAACTCTTTTAAAAATGAATTTGATAGAGGAAGAAAATTCAACCAAATAGTCTCTGAGATATTTAAGGATTCTAACTAAACTATTCTAAAAATTCTTTAGACTAAAATTATTTTTTTATATAAAAAAGTTTATAAGTACTATAGTTTGAGAATAGATTTTAGCTGCAATATTAAGATAATTAGATGAATTTTCCGCTTGGAATTTAGGCTCTTATTAAGTATAATATAGAAGGTTTTATAGTCTTAGGAGAGTGGATTTGAAGTTCTCCAATTCGTGACTAAAATTGATAGTCAATTACCCAATAATATGGCAAATATAGGCAAAGTATTACCAGCTCCCATAGTAGATGAGATGAAACGCTCATATTTGGATTATGCTATGTCTGTCATAGTTCAAAGAGCACTTCCAGATGTCAGAGATGGGCTAAAGCCTGTTCAAAGACGAATTGTTTATGCATGCCACGAACAAAATTTACATCATACTTCACGCTATCAAAAAAGTGCTGCAGTAGTAGGGGAAGTTTTAAAAAATTATCACCCGCATGGAGATATTCCTGTTTATGATGCTCTAGTTAGGTTGGCACAAGATTTTTCTATGCGTTATCAGATCATTGATGGACAAGGTAATTTCGGCTCAGTCGACGGAGATTCTCCAGCAGCAATGAGGTATACAGAAGCTCGATTGTCAGCAATAGCTGATGAACTTTTACGAGATATAAATAAGGAAACTGTAGATTTTGCTGATAACTATTCAGGTACAACTCAAGAACCCCAAGTTTTACCCTCAGTAATTCCTAATTTATTATTAAATGGAGCCTCAGGCATTGCTGTTGGAATGGCAACTCAAATTCCACCTCATAATTTAGGGGAAGTAATCGATGCTTTAAATTTTATGATCGATAGGCATCAAAGCGTCAAAGATAAAAAAGTAGAGAATAAAGAAAAGGCTAACAAAGAAATCGACAATAACCTAATACCTTTAGAAACCACTCCTGTTTTAAGAGCTGATTCATTTCATTCCGATTCTTCAATTGAGGAGATCATGAAATTCATCAAAGGCCCTGATTTCCCAACTGGAGCTTCTATTTATGATTCAGCAGAGATTACAAATGCTTATGCTACAGGGAAAGGTCGAATAGTAATGAGAGCCAAAGCAGAAATAGAAGAGGCTAAAAACGGTAGATTCGATATTATTATTACTGAACTGCCGTATCAGGTAAATAAAGCAACGCTTGTAGCCAAAATCGCCGATTTACACAAAGAGAAAAAGATAGAAGGGATTGCTGACCTTCGCGATGA
>DAIDIY010000042.1 GCA_027451625.1 Candidatus Daviesbacteria bacterium
TACCCGCCGACAGCCGCCCCAGTGCCTCCAAGGACCCAGGGTAAGCAGCACTTCTTTCTAATTTAGACTTGGCATTAATAGCTCCATCAGTCATATGACACTGTTTTATCACTTGTCGCTATGCTTATCAATATATCTTTAAGATTTTACTTAAAGAATAGATTTCTGGGTGCAAACCCGGTTTCATTAAAATAAAATTGAGCATAAAAATTTGTAAACTAATGATATAAGGTGGATTTTAATACTAGCCTTTTATATCAATCCATTAAGCACTCTTCAGGTGAGGTATCCAGTCTGGAGCGGGGAACGGGATTCGCACCCGCGACCTTCTCGTTGGCAACGAGACATTCTACTGCTGAACTATCCCCGCATAAAAAATATTATCAGATCTTAAGTAAAAAGTGCCGCAGGCAAGAATCGAACTCGCATAAGACGCTCTTCAGGCGCCCGCCTTGACCAACTTGGCTACTGCGGCTTTTCAGATCTTTTGGCTTTGATATTATATATCAAGAATTACTTTAATGACAAAATCAGCTCTAAAGTGGAGTCATCAGGATTTGAACCTGAGACCTTCTCAGTGTAAATGAGACGCTCTACCAACTGAGCTATGACTCCTTGATATTTATAAGCACATTTTAACAATTCAGATCAACCTTATCAAGCCAAGATAAGAACATTTTTAAAAACAAACTTACCTAATATTTGGGATATCCTCTAAAGTTACTCTTTGCTATTATTGTAATAATGAATATAGAGAAAAAAATCAAAAATCTGGGATGGGGAATTAATGTATACTTTTTAACTTTACTTTTACTAATTTTAGCGGGAATTTATTTTCAATACAGAAAAAAACACCCGATTAATAATTTTAATAATTTATTTAAAACACCATCTGCATTCTCTCAATTTTATAGTAATCCATGTCAGACAAATATTGCTGGAGAACCGGACATTCCAGATGGTAAAAGTTATATAAAAGTAATAATCTATTGTCCAGATGGTTCTACAACTTACAATACATTAAGATTGGATGGATTAAGCAATAAACCTACAGTAGGTAATGCTTTACAAAAAGTAGCAGAAATCAATAATTTTAAGATTGTATCTAATTTAGGTGGAAAAATAATACAAATTGGCAATATCTCAAATCAAAAAAATTCAGGATGGAATATCTATCTTGATCAAAAACCAGCATTTTTATTTAGTAAATTGAACCCTAAAAGTAATATTTCAATCAAATATGACAAAAATTAACAGACTAAATTTTTTATTTTTTATATTAATATCAATAATTATCCTTATGGGATTTTACTTGAGATATCATCGTTATTCTCAAATTCCTTTTCCAGGGGAATCTTTAGATGAATACAGCTTTTCTTGGCTCGGTTTAAGCCTTATTGAACAAGGAATTCCAATAGCCACATCTGGACTTCCTAGTTATAAACATTTATACAAGTATATAAATGTCGATCAGTACTACCATTCTGGTGCCATTCCTAATCCTATACCAATTGATCAACCTTGGTTTGATCATCCCCCACTTTTAGGCCTTATTACAGGAGGATATTCTTTTATTAAAGGAGTTAGAAACTTTTCTGATGCCTCTGTTATTTATATCAGAAAACCAATGTTGATAATCGGAACATTAAATATTATTTTATTATTTATTTTTATTACTCTTATTTATAATAAATATGCTGCATTAATCGCATCTTTAATTTATTCAACAGATCCATTAATTGTCATCTCATCGAGGATGGTTCAAGCAGAAAATTTAATAATTACTTTTTTCCTTTTAAGTCTAATTTCATTTTTCTTGTATATTAAAAAAAACAATAATAATTTTCTTTGGCTGGCGATAACATTTTCAGGGCTTGCTACTTTAACTAAAGTTTCAGGTTGGTCAGTTCCTATAGCCTTAATATTGCTATCGAATTTTTTTTCTACTAAAAAATTAGAAAATTTTCTAAAGATATTGGGAGGGAACCTAGCAATGTTCTCTCTTTTTATTTTTTATGGTTTCTCTTATAACATACATTTATTTTTGTCAGTCTGGATGACAAATTCCGGTCGATACTTTAGAGAAGGTCTTCTTTCCTTCTATAATCTATTTACTACTCAAAATATAACCAGAGATTTCAGCAGCGGATGGATCTTAGCCGGTTGGATAGCTGTTTTTATCATAGCTTTTCAGGTTAAACAAAAATCTAGGAATTTGTGGATAATACTACCGCTCCTGTCATACCTGTTTATTTTTCTATTATTTGGAAGTGAAAATTATGGCTGGTATAAATTTCCTTTTTATCCATTCTTGATTGGAGGATTGGGATTAATTTTTTATGATTTAATCGAAGAGGGGGATCTTCTTTTATCGATTTTTATATTAGTTTTACCATTTTCAATTATGACTAATAGATTTTTCCCTGCCAATGAGATTTCTAATAAAATGGTTTTCTACCGTCTTGGTTTGTTAGGTCTTGCAGCTATAATTTTTAGCAGTTTTTATTATAAAAATAAGCTAATATGGCGAATTATTATTCTATTGTTAATATCTTCAGTTATTATAATAAATATCTATACCAACTCAATTATTAATATAAGCACTTGGTATAATAAAAATTTACTACAGTCCATATAGGTTAGTTTACTAGTAATAAAGTGGCCCCATGACATCAAGTTCTAAAATTTAATATTTATTTAGCTCAAATAATTCAAGGCGGATAATGGATTTAATATTTTAAAAAAAAAATATATTTTCATGGTATATTTTAAAATCTAAAGATATATCCTATAATATACTTATGCCTAGAAATTCAGAATCGATCCAAGAAGCGGAAGTTATATTTTACCCTGATATCTCTTATTGGGAATTTTATTCAAATGGTGTTGCTTTATCAGTAAAACCTATATCCAGAGACCGGACATATCATACTAAAGGACCAGGATACAATTCCGACATTAAAATATCTAAGGGTGAATTCATAGGTCAAGCTCATTTTATTCCTTTTGGAACTAGAGTAAATAATGAACAAATCTATGATCGAAGTAATCTAGTATCCTCTATGATTAAATTATTTAATGGTATATTTCAAATTATTTACACAATTGATCAAAAAAAATTTCCTGGTGCTGACATATTTACAGAACCTGGAATTATTATTGGAGCTACTAATGACAGAATTGCTCATTTTTCAAAAAGGCTAGGGTTCCAAATTATAGATGAGATAGATAACTCAAACAGATACTTATGCCTAGCTGCGACTAGAGATATAAAAGAAAAATTTTTCAATTTATATATAAAATCTAATATTAAAAAACATACGAGTTAAAGTAATCTGGACTCCTTCGAAAGTTGAGACAATCTCAATAGGAATACAGTTGTTTTTTCCGGTTATCCTTTCCTGAAAACTTCTGCTCTCTGTTAGACTATGAATAATAGAAATAAGTTGTTGGATGGTATATGCAGTTTTATTCGTATGAGCCGGAGGGGTAAAATAAACTTTTCTTTTACTTACCTTTTCAGACGAAAATAGAAACGAAAAATATAAATTACGACGAATAAAGAAAAAACTAAAATTAGAAAAAGAATATTGTTAGAGAGAATTTGTGCAGATTTTGCCCTAAAGAATTTACAAAGTGCCGGGGACAGGACTTGAACCTGCAAGCCTTTTGGGCACAACCACCTCAAGATTGCGCGTGTACCAGTTTCGCCACCCCGGCTTATTGATAATGTTCTATATTATATATTATATTCATTCAGTTTTGAAATATTTTTCTTAGATAAATCTCTACCAGTTATTCTAAATAAATCATCAATATTCAGAGGCCTGATTTATTTTGAACAAAGTGAAAAAAATCAGTAATAGTTTGAATCCCGGTCAGCGCATTTTCAAGATTGTGGAGGCATATCAACCAGAGAAGACAAGAAAGTCCATTTCCCAAGTTACATTTGCTTCGCTACGTACGGCCATTCATCACCTTAAAAAGACGAATGTTCTCTGGTAGGCTAGAAAATTTAAAACTTGAAGATAGAGATAAAACTACATAGATTTTAAATAATACCTGTCAGAACTCATAAAACCATCACCAGTTTTCATCTTGATCTTTATTATCTGATAATGCATCATTAATAAATAGAGAGGAGGTGGAAAAATGACAGGATTTTTCACAAATATCGAAGAAAAAACTCTACAGAATGAAAATTTTAGGGAGGTTTTATATACCGCCCAACATAGCCAGCTTGTGGTAATGAGCCTTTTACCAAATGAAGAAATTGGCGAAGAAGTTCATGAGATTGTTGACCAATTTTTAAGGATTGAAGGAGGTGAGGGGAAAGCTATTTTAAATGGGGAGGAGCATATTTTAACAAATGGTTCAGCCGTGGTAGTACCAGCAGGAACCAAGCATAATATTATTAATACTTCTTCTGAAAAAAAGCTTAAGCTCTATACCATTTACAGTCCGGCTCATCATAAAGACGGCACAACTCATAAAACCAAACAGGAAGCACTAGCAGATACGGAAGATCATATCTAAGTTTAGGTCTTGTGCACATCAGGCTTTTATGGATATATTAGTTATTAAGTGAAATATCTGCCTAAGCTATTAATATCTATCATTGGCAGTGAGTTAGTTGGTCTGGCTGCTACACCCTTCACTCTATCTGCTATACAAGATTGGTACCAAACCTTGCAGAAACCTGTCTTTTCCCCATCTAACTCGATGTTTGGTCCTGTCTGGACAATCCTTTATTTTTTAATGGGTGTATCTGCCTTTTTAATCTGGCAAAAGGGACTAAAAAACAAAAAAGTGAAGCAAGCTTTAATCTACTTTTTAATTCAACTTTTCTTTAATTTCTTATGGTCTGTTCTATTTTTTGGTTTAAGGTCTCCTATCCTCGGCTTAGTGGATATTTTATCTTTGTGGGTTTTTATTGTTTTCACTATGGCCAAATTCCAAAAAATTTCCCAACCCGCTTTTTACCTGCTAATCCCATACATCTTCTGGGTCAGCTTCGCCGCCATTCTTAATTTCTCGGTTGTAGTTTTAAACAGATAAATTAAAACAGGTACTGTTGAACTATTTTTTGTGGTACATAAGACTCATCTTATTTTGAACACCTACACAAAGAATTCCTTATACATTTTAACAAATTTATGAAAACATACCAGGTTTTAATAGAGTAGAATGGTTCTTGACTTGGGTATGAATAGAGTATAAAATAGGTATTATCTGAGGTGAGTTATGCAGTATCCGATCCAAATAAAGATTAATTTAACTGAAGAGCTACAAGATTTACTAGAATCTAAAGCTAGTAAATTCGGTGTTCCATTGACTCAGTATGTAAAACATGTACTGATGAAGGATGTTGAGAATGAGGAATATCCAGTATTTAAAGCGTCTGAAGATACAGAAAAAGCAGCCAGAGAAGCGTTGGAACAACTAAACGAGGCAGTGGATTCAAGAAGTTTCTTTAAACAATTGCATAATGATCGCTAAATTTTCACCACTTGTTCAAAACGAACTAAAGAAAATTTATCAAAAAGAGAGAAAACTTACCACTAGAATAGAAAAACAACTTTCCCTATTTGAAGAAAATCCAAAACACCCATCTCTTCGTACACATAAACTATCTGGGTCTATGAATAATCTATGGAGTATATCCATAACTATGAATATTCGTATGGTATATATACTTATAGATGAAGATACTGCATTATTTATACAAATTGGAACGCATGAAGAAGTTTATCGCAAATAGACAATCACAGTTCGTAAAATAATGTGCTTAAAGCAAAAAAACAAAACTCTAATTCCTTCTTGAGTTCAACTCTTGTATTCTTGTTTGAAATTTAAGTACAAAATTTCGGACAAATCTGATGGAAACTATTGGGATTGTTTAATTATATCAGCCAGTTATATCGATCTATTGATACGTTTGGAGATAGTACTATCTTCTCTTGTTCAGAAGACTCATCTTTTTTGAACTCCTGCATACAGAATACCTCTCTCATTTTATCAAGTTTATGAAAGCATATCAATCTGAGAAGGATAAAAATATCTAGTCCTATGCATAAAATAATTCTTGATATTTGTATATTACAGTAATATACTATATTTGTGAAAATATTACCTGAACCAATTTCTTTTGAATGGGATAAAGGTAATATTGATAAAAATCTTAAGAAACATAGGATAACTAATAAAGAAGCAGAAGAGATTTTTGGAAATGGTCCTCATTTTTTGATTGAGGACGAAAAGCATTCAACAGATGTAGAAAAAAGATACATGATTTGGGGTATAACTGATCATAAGAGAAGTTTAACAGCAATATTTACAATAAGGGGAGTAAAGATAAGAATAATATCAGTAAGAGATATGCATTCAAAAGAAAGGAGGAAATATGAAGAACTTAAAGCAAATCCCAAAATTTAAGAATGAAGACGAAGAAAGAGAGTTCTGGGCGACTGCCGATACTTCAAAATATTTTGATTGGTCAAAAGCAGAAGAGGCAATTTTTCCAAATCTCAAACCATCAACTGAGTCTATTTCCTTAAGACTTCCCTCGAGTTTACTAGCACGACTTAAAGAACTTGCCAATAAAAAGGATGTACCCTATCAGTCGTTGATGAAGATGTTTTTGAGTGAGAAAGTTGAGCAAGAATTGAAGGCTTCAAGATAAAGACCTCTTAACGTCCGACAACTCTTGATTAAATAAGCTGGTTTTTAGGAGTTCAACTCTTGTATTCTTGTTTGAAATTTAAGTACAAAATTTCGGACAAATCTGATGGAAATATCGGGTCTTTTGAATATAGATTAGCCTGTTATATCAATCCATTATCACTTTGGAGAAAATACTATCTCCTCTTGTGCCCAGAGGGAGATTTGAACTCCCACACTCTTTCGAGCATAGCGCCCTGAACGCTACGTGTCTACCAGTTCCACCATCTGGGCTTTAATATGTCTTGCACATGATATTTTAGCAAACTAGTAATTAAAATACCTTACTTTTAAAATCATTACGATATACCATAATAGTTGTTTATATAAGATATCTAAAACAGATGTACAGTAAATACAAATCTTATAGCTATATCAACTAATAAGGATATCTTATAACTTGACTCTCTAACCGCTATAGGGTATAATTCTACAAAATCCTGGGGTATGTCCCCTCGTACACCAGGATTTTTAAGATAGCAACTTTTATCTCTAAGAGTTGCTGTCTTATGTTATTTTATAAAATAACAATTATATTGCTGCTTACTCTGCCCTTAATATTATTTGCAATACCAGCAGAAGCTTCTGGAAAAGCAGACTTTGCGATAAAGCAGAATAATGTAATGGTAAATGATGAAAGAGTAAGAGTACTTAAGGCTTATCTTCATAAGCAAAACTCTCCATTGGAGGGTTATTCTCAAGATATAATCAATGCCTCTGATAAATATAATGTTGACTGGAAACTATTAGTAGCTATTTCCGGCGTTGAATCAACTTTTGGAAAATTTATTCCACCCTCACTTGAGGGTGAAGGGAGTTCATATAACGGTTGGGGATGGGGAATTTATGGAGATCAAGTTATATACTTTAAATCATGGACGGATGGCGTAGATAATGTAGCCCAAGGGTTGAAGCTAAATTATATTGATCAAGGTCTTACAACTCCTTATGAAATTGGACGAATATACTCTGCTTCTCCAACATGGGGTGCTCGGGTAAGTCATATTATTGATGATATTAATGAATTCGAGATAACTTTTGAAAAAGATAATCCAATTTTACAAACTATCAGTCTAATGCCCCATACAGCAGGCATATCTGCTCAAATTGCTCAAACTAATTTATTTTAAAATCAAGATCATACTGTTAAAATCTAACTGATGCTCAAGTTGATAATCGCAATCTTTGTAGGAAAGATTATCCTTTTTTTTACAAAAACTTTAAAATTCGGAGGAGGTTCGACTGCTCCTGGGTTTTATGCTTTAAAAATAGATCCTTGTTCAATTGAAGAATTATCTGAATTTTTACCTCTATCGATAATAATCACCGGAACAAATGGAAAAACAACTACTTCAAAATTAATTTCCTACTTTTGTGAACAATCAGGTCTTAGAGTAATTAGGAATAGAAGTGGGTCCAATTTAGAAAGAGGAGTTCTTTCTGCGCTTATTGAACAGATTCCATTCAATAATTTTTTAAATCCCAGTTCAATTAGGAAAAGTTTCGATCTTTGTATTTGGGAGATTGATGAAGCAGCATTCTATCAGATATCACCTAAAATTAATTCTCTGGCTATCTTATTTTTAAATATTTTTCGCGATCAATTAGATAGATACGGTGAGATTAATTCTATAATCTCTAAATGGAATCAAACTCTCACAAAAATTTCTCAAAAAAGTAAGATTGTTATTAATAGTGATGATACAAATCTTTTACAAATTTTAAAAAATATCCAAACCCAACCAGTATCTTTTAGTATTACCGGTGAAAAAATAAAAGGCGAATCACGAATAAAAGGAAAAAAATATAAATCTCAAGCTACTGCGACAAATATTCAGCTATTAAGTCTGGATCAAACTAAATTTGATCTAATTATAGGTCTTAAAACATTACATATTACCTCACCTCTACCAGGACTATATAATATTTACAATCTTACTGCGGCCCTTACTCTAGCCGATATCTTAAACCTAGATCTTACTAAAGTTAATATATGGTTAGAATCTTTCTCTCCTGCTTTTGGAAGAGTTGAAAAATTTACTTGGAAAGATAAAAAATTTTATCTATTACTAATAAAAAATCCTGCTGGGGCTACTGAGGTTTTAAAATTAATTAAATCTTATATTACTCCCCATGACCAGCTAATGATTGCTTTAAATGACAAATTCGCAGACGGTCAGGATGTTTCTTGGATCTGGGATGCTGATTTTGAAAAATTAAATGATCTAAAATTAAAATATAAATTTGTACTCTCTGGAATAAGAGCTTATGATTTGGCAGTCCGTCTTAAATATTCTGGAATAGAAGAAAACCATCTAATAGTTGAGCCAGATTTAATAGATGCATTTAATGCTCTTATAAAAAGTGACTCAGAAAGAGTCTTTATCTTGCCAACATACACTGCTCTTCTATCTATACAAAAAATTTTAACTCAAAAAAAGATTAAAAATTATTACTGGCAAAACTAAAATGAAACTTACGATAACATATCTATATCATGATTTGATGAATATATACGGCGACACAGGAAACGTTATAGCGCTTTCAAAGCGAGCTTCTTGGAGAGGGATAGATATTGAAGTTAAGAATATCTCTGTCGGTCAAAAGCTTACAAAGGGACTTTCTGATATCTTCTTTTTTGGGGGAGGTCAGGATGAGCAACAAGTCAAAGTCTCAGAAGATTTAGTATCTACTAAAAAAGGTGAGATTATTAAAGAAGAAGTCGAAAAAGGAGTTCCGCTACTTGCAATTTGCGGAGGATATCAGCTTTTGGGAGAATACTACCAGCCGATCCAAGGTAAAAATCTTCAAGGTGTTTCTTTGTTTCCTGCATTTACCATCGCTTCAAACAGACGGATGATAGGAAATATTTTAATAAATGCTTCTTCAAAACTTATGTTAGAAAAAAACAACTGCCTCGTAGGGTTTGAGAATCATTCCGGAAAAACATACCTTAAAAACAAGGATCAGGCACTAGGTTACGTTAAATTCGGATTTGGTAACAACGGTGAAGATCAGACTGAAGGCTGTATTATAAAAAATGCAATTGGATGCTATATGCATGGATCTCTTCTTCCCAAGAATCCAGATTTAACTGATTGGTTTATAAAAAAAGCTCTCAGCTATAAATATCAAAGAGAGATCACTCTCAAAAAATTAGACAATACTCTTGAGGAGCAAGCACAAAGACAACTTATCAAAAGATTTGAAAAATAGTGGGCGAGGAGGGAATCGAACCCTCACTCCCAAAGGGAATACGGTCCTAAACCGTACGCGTATACCTATTCCGCCACTCGCCCTTAAGGTATTTTACCCTATAACCGCTATATTTCCAAAGAGGCAAAATCCTCTGAGTTAATTCTTACTTAATCTTCATTCATTATTGATTCGTAAGTCTTAAATTTAAAAAAATTGGAGGTGAATATTTATGGAAGGAAACAAACTGATAATAGGAGTTTTTCCCAATCAAAATAACGCATCCGATGCTATTAATAGATTAGACTCAATGGGATTTAACCCAAAAGACATCTCTATACTTATGAGGTCTGGAGAGGGTTCAGTCAAATATGAAAATGGGCACCCGGTTATCACAGAGACAGCAGAGGGAGCTACTGTAGGAGGAATTATTGGGGCTTTAACTGGACTTGTGGTAGGAGCTGGAATACTCCCAGGGCTTGGAGTATTACTTATTGGAGGACCTCTCGCAGCATCTCTTGGTTTGGCTGGAGCAGCCGCTACCACAGTCTCTGGTGCGGTGACCGGGATTGTTGCAGGAGGAGTTATTGGGGCTTTGGTAAGTTTGGGGATTCCTGAGAATGAAGTAAAAATCTATGAAAATAGCATTCTTCAGGGCGGAATCTTGATTGCAGTTCCTACAAATTCTAATACCGAATCTACCGTAGAGAATGTAATGAAGCAATTTGGAGGAGATAATATTCAAACAATAGACACTAAAGAGTTTAATCATCAGTTAGGATCTGAAACAGGATATCAAGAATATCCGTATATGGGGGCAAAAGGGGGAGTATCAAAAATAAAAAAGTCAAAAAAGAAAACTAAAAAACAATAAAGCTAAACTATCCGGATAGTCTACTTTGATTTAAGAGCCTAAAAATGGTAAAATATAGCTTGTAGTTTTTAAGAATATGCCCATATCTAATCCTAATTCTTTAGATACCATAAATTTTCCGGGACTAAATACATCCTTTGCTACTAAAACACCTCAAAAAAGTTTAGATGATAATCTTTGGGGTTTTGAAGGTGCTGATGAAAGTGATTCATATAATCACAACCATCCAGTACAACCCAGTAAAACGGAGGGAAATTTAGATTTTGCTGATTTTTTCTCATCCACTTACGAATCAAAAAAGCCTTTTAGTTCTCGCGGAGAGCTAATTTTTAGCCAAAACAGTGATGCATCTTATGGTTCATACTCTTTTCATGAAGAAAAAATTAACCCAGCTAATACAAAAATAGAGAATCCATCAAATGGAGAAACTAAAGTTTCTGAGGAGATGTTTGCTAAAGTCGTTGGAGAAAAAGTAACCGCAATTGGAGAAAAAGGAGCAGAGGCTACGCTAAAAACATTGGAGAATGGATCAAAGGCTGCAAAAGATATAGGAAGCGC